>JACPMP010000057.1 GCA_016185915.1 Candidatus Woesearchaeota archaeon | reverse complement strand
CGACACTCAAGACTGAATAATTCAATTTGTTCATTATTGTTGAAAATATTTTACTCGCATACAAAGTTAGAAATGTTGCAATTCCTCCAGCAATCAATGCAACGGCTAAAAACAACGCCAAAACATTGATGTCTATGTTTTGCAGTAATTGCTGCACTACAATAATCGAGCCATTTCTTGCTTTCTCAATCGTAAAAAGAGTGATTAAAGACAAAATCATTGAAACTGTGTTTATTCCTCCTACTAAAATCAAATAACTGAAAACATCTATTTTGCCAACAATTTGTCCGGCGACTACTGCTGCTTGAGCAGGACCTAAGCCCGGGAATATTGAGACGAGCGAGCCTGAGAAAATTCCTGAGCCGAGAGCTTTAATAGTGTCTTTAATTTTAACTTTTACCATTTCTGTTGTTCTTTGAATTGGCAAAACAACTTTTTGAGTTAAGCTTAACATCAAAACGCTTACACCAAATAATCCGGACAACATCGGCAACAGGGGATCTTTTAGATTTGGCACATTAAAAACAACTAATCCCAAAATTCCTGACAGCGCAACAACAACAAAAGCCCAGAACTTTTTGTTTAAATTTTCTTCCCTTAAAATCAGTAAAACAATGACAGTGAGCAATAGCCAACCAACATAATTCTTAAGATATGAAAAAATGATTGGAACAACAAAAATCAATAACGGTGACAATACGATTGTAATAATTAAACATAATAAACTTCCAATAACAGTCAATCTAACAGCTTCATGCCCCATTCCTTCCAATAATAATCTATGTGCTGGCAGAACAGCTAATGCAGTGTCATCAGCAGGTGCGCCAAGATATGTTGCGCTTATAAAATCAGTAAAAGTATGTGTTATTGACATTGCAATGATGAAAGAGGCAACTGCAATAACGTTTGTGTAGCCTAATAAGAATGGAGAAATGCTAAACAAAATTAATGCAACAAGGTTTATGTGAAGGCCTGGAGTCAAGCCCGTGATGACGCCCATTATGCAACCGAGGAAAATTGCTATCAAGATTTCCAAAAACATTACCTAACCACCCTTATCTTTTGAGCAATAATTTCGTTTTTTCTGTTGTACTCTTGCACTCTGCCTATAACTTCAACATCGTCTCCACTCTTTAATTTTAAATTATCATCGTCACTAAACAAAACAACAGTTATTGGATTTTGCTGATTAACTTCAATAAAAATAACATTTCCTTTATCAGTTATTTTTGTAATTACCCCTTTTAAGTTTACATCTTCGCCAATATCCTTGTTTAATTTATTAGGATTGTAATCCTTTATATCAATTCTTGTGGAAATAAAGTACAAGGTAATTAAGCCAATCAAAGAGCAGATTAAAGCGATTTTTAGCAAAGTGGTTTCTTTCATTTTTTGATTTTTTCTTTGATGTTGTTTTAATATGAATTTAATGTTTTCATTGATTTATTTTATTGTTATTTTCATATTGTATTTTTAATCTTTTCTTATCTTAGTGACTAAATAGCAACCTTTAAAAATCCATAAGCACTTACGATAACGGGATGGTCACACTAAAATTTAATTCAACATCAGATATAAAAGTGCCTAAGCAGATTATAGGGCAAGTTATAGGCCAAGACGAGGCAGTTGAAGTCATAAAAAAAGCTGCGCAGCAGAGAAGGCATGTTTTATTAATTGGGGAGCCAGGAACTGGAAAGTCAATGCTCGGCTTGGCTTTAGCGGAGCTTTTGCCAATGGAAAAGCTTGTGGATATTATTTCATTTCCAAACCCGAATGACGAGAATATGCCTTTAATAAGAACAGTGCCTGCCGGTCAAGGAAGGGAGTTAATTGCAAAAGCAAGACTGCAGAGCATGACAATGTTCAAGAACCAGAATATTATAATGTTTATTTTTTTATTAATTGCAATCTTTGGGCCATTTTGGACATGGTCTTACTTTAGCAAATATGGAAGTGCAGCAGCTGCTATAATGACTGCAGCAAGCATAATAGGTTTGATATTAACTTTGATAGGATTTTCATTAGCAATGACAGTGGGCAGGAGGGCTGAAAACAGAGTGAAAATCCCGAGAATTATAGTTGACAATTACAAAAGAAAGCAGGCTTCATTTAATGATGCGACTGGAGCGCATGCTGGGGCATTGCTTGGGGATGTGCTTCATGACCCGTTCCAATGTTTTATAGATTCTAATATATATGTTAAAAAAGATATGTCACAGGCATTTACTTTGCAATCTATACAAAAAACTTTAGACGGATTATTCCTTAAACACAGAGATAAGGTTATGAAAGATAATGTTTATGAAGCAATTTTTCTCGGAAAGAACGAGCTATTTGTATTAGGAGAATTGAATGGCTCTCCGCAAATAAAGAACTCATAGTTACACCAGAGCACAAAATAGCTGTAAATAAAAATGGAAAAATTGCTTTTGTAGAAGCTAAGGATATTAAAGAAAAAGTTGAAATAGTCTCAAAAGCAGAAGATATTATAATTGATGAGCAGGATATTATTAATACTTATGATGAAAGGCAACAAGGGCAATGCAGATTGTATTACCAATATCTGGATATTAAGGCACAAAATCCAACTTGGGGTTACAAAAAAACAGCAAAGGTAATGAATCAGCCAATTGGAAAAACACGATGGTGGCATGCTGGAAAACATATTCCAGTTCCAATTCAAACAGCTAATTGGTTAAGAAAAAGAGGGTTATTGCCATTAAAAATTGATAATCCAAAGTTGCCATTAATGGCAAAAGTTCTTGGTGCAACTTTTGGAGATGGTGGAATATTTGAAAATTTAAATGGGGTATTCTTATCAAGTTCAGAAAAATCAGCTGTTGAAGAATTTGGAAGTGACATAGAGAACATTTTTGAATTAAAATTAAATGAAAATTCAAGAATTATAGAAGGAGGGGAGAAGGGGCATTCTTGGTGCTACCAAAATACAAATAGAAACATAATAAGGTTTTTCTTAGCTTTAGGCGCACCTCAAGGGAATAAAACAAGATTAGCTTTGGAGATTCCAAATTGGATTT
>JACPMP010000001.1 GCA_016185915.1 Candidatus Woesearchaeota archaeon | reverse complement strand
ACATCAAAAAGAAATATTGAAGTGACTGTATCAGATATTTTGTCATATTTAAATAGCAAGAATTTGATACCTAATTACAATGGTTTTGGTTACATGGCATCAATACAAAGATAAAGGGACAGATAATTGCAACTCACAAAGCAATCTATAGAGCTTGTTGAGAAGGTTGTGAGCCAACATAAGTTGTACTAGCGGGCATCATTCTTCCTGCAACCTGTATGGCTAACTTAAGCGGGACAACCATATCGCGAGGATTTACGCTTTTTGGACCTAGCATTGTTGATAGATAAGCAGACATTTGTTCAGTTGGCCGCAATTTATCGTAATCAAAAAAGGGAGTTCCTTTAACAGGCCTTACTTTAGCAGCTAATTCCAATGGAACGCTAGAAACGAAGAGTGGTCTACCATGAGGACTTACCCAAGCTGAACTATCATCAGGCCAACATTCACACAAATCTGGATTTTGAATGGTAGCAACTCTACCAAAATCTTCTCTGTCTATCAATCTAACACATTCTGCTGCAGTCATTCTTGCAAAAACTTCATCTAATTTATCTAGTTTTCCATCCCTCAGATGGTACGTTAGTACTTTTCGGGCTATGGCACCTTTAACTCCAAGGTATTCGCTCAATGCATCTTCGAGTGCCAATGCTAATGCTTCTGGCTTAAGTTCTACATGCCCAAAATCATCTTTACCTCTTACCGGTATATATTTTTGGATAAAAGCTTCTAAGCCTTTTAATTCATCAGCGGCCTCTGATACTACAACAACTGCGAATGGTCTGCCATACCTTTCTTTATTCTCTCTTACTTTTTCCCCAATGTCATTTGCAACTTGAGTTAAAGTGAAGTTTTTTCTCTCAGCAGGAATCACATAGTCGGCAAAACCATAATCTGCTGCACCAGCTGAAACCCAATCAAATTTCCTCCCAAAAACTGGCAGTACTACAATTTTAGAGTGTGTAAATGCATTGTCAAATGCTTCTCTAGTTGCTTGAGCTGCACGATAAACTGCCGTTATGTAACCTATAGTGCAGTGATTTCCTTGCATGTCATTATCCATTGTTTTAGGCCAACCCACAATTGGGATTCCATACCCTTGATATAATTTAAATGCAACTCCTAATGTATCTTCACCACCAAAAGCAATGACTACAATATCACCATACTTCCTTATATTGTCTGCTGTTAGCTGAAGGTCTTTTGGGTTGGTTCTGCTTGAGCCAATAAATGAGCCTCCAAAATGCTTAAGGTTTTCAACAGGATAATCTGTTATGTCATAAACTATTGGTTTAGGAATCGATACCCCTCTCCAACCAGATTCAGGGGCAAGAATTTTTTTACCTCTTTGCCTGCCAGCATTAATTACAGTTTCCAGACCAGAAGAGAAGTCTATATGGCCCCCTCCTGTCACCAAGAGCCATGCATTTCCATACCCTTTTGTCATTATCTCCCTCAAACTAAAATTGTAAGTTTTGTTGGAATTAAGAGAAATTATAAAAACTTTGTGCTTGGATCTCTCACTAACCCATATATTTTAATATTACTTCTTTTTTAACCTTTCATCATGAACATCAAATCAACCGCTATTCTTGCAGCCAATCGTGCATCAAAAGTTCTTCTAGGTTATTACGGCAAAAAAGAAGCTATAAAACAGAAATCAAACAAAACTTTAGTCGGAACTGCCGATATTAGGGCTAACAAAATAATAATCCAAACTATCAAGAAAAATTTTCCAAATCACAGCATCCTCTCTGAAGAGACTGGCTTTGAAGATAACAACTCAGATTATAAATGGGTAATTGACCCATTGGATGGAACTCATAATTTTCTTCATAACATTCCAATTTTTGGTACTTCGATTGCTTTAGAGCACAAAAATGAAGTAGTATTAGGTGTGCTTAGTTTTCCAATCCTTGATATTACTGCTTTAGCAGAAAAAGGCAAAGGAGCTTTTTTAAATGGAAAAGGGATTAAGGTTTCGAATAAACAAAATCTCGAGCATTCATTCGTTCTCTTTGAATACTCCTATGCTAACAGGCAAGAGAAAATTGGCTTTTTAGAAAAGCTTATACATAAAACAATTGATGTGAGAAATTTTGGTTCCGCAGTCTATAATTTAATGCGTATTGCCACTGGCAAATGTGATGGTTTTGTAATCTTATCCACAAACGAATGGGATGTTGCTGCCGGATTTTTGATTGTTGAGGAAGCTGGCGGCGAAATTACGGATTTAAATGGAAAAATGTGGGCATTTGGCAAAAATAAATTTGTTGTGTCAAACGGAAAAATCCATAAAGAGCTTTTAAAGTATTTTGCAAAGTGAGAATAAATATTTAATGAACATTACTCTTAAAAAAATAGAAAAGTTTATAAATAATGAACGATTTTTTAATTAGATTATATTGGTTTTCAAAATTTATAAATAATGGCTAAATAGGTTAATTAAACCAATAAATATTCTAAAATCAAAATGCAGGACTTGCCAAATATTTTTACCAAAATAAACATTCAGATACTTGAGCTTATCTCAAGGGAAAAGCTTCATATTAGGGAGATTGCAGAAAGAATAAAATGCTCTCCTGCAAAAGTGCATGCATGCATTAAAGTTTTCAAAAAGAACAATATTGTTAAAGAAATTAATGAAAAAAACAGAAAAGTTATAATATTAAATTTAGAAAATGAATTAACAAAGCAAATTCTTCAATTAATAAACATTGATAAGAGCATTGAAGCTTCTTTAATCCCTGAAAAAATAAATCTTTTTGACACCATAAGCCCGCTTGATTTTAGGTATTACGGAAGAAATAAAAAGATATTTGATAAATTGCAGCCATATCTTTCCGAATCAGCGTTTATAAATTATGCTTTAAAGGTTGAATCAGCCCTTGCAAAGATTCTTGCAAAAAATAAAATATGCTCAAAGGAGATTGCTGATGAAATAGTGAGGGCATGCAAACAAGTTACACCAGAACAAGTCTATGCAGAAGAAGATAAAATAAAGCATAACATAAGGGCATTGGCAAATTGCATAAGAGGCAAAGTAAGCGAAGAAGCAAAGCCATTTGTGCACTTTACTGCTACAAGCTATGACATCATTGCAACTGCTGATGCTTTAAGGTACAAGGAGTTCATAAACAATCTTTTGATTTCAGAATTGTTAAAGTTTGAGCTAACATTAATAGCTCTTGCATTGAGAGAAAAAAATACATTGCAAATTGGACGGACTCATGGACAGCATGCTGAGCCAGTTACATTTGGATTTGCAGTCGCTCAATATGTGAGCCGACTTGGCTCATCAATCCTTAAAATAAAAAAGGCCGCAAATAATTTGAGGGGAAAAATGGCAGGCGCTGTCGGCTCTTATAATGCGTCATCATTATTTTTTGACAACCCTGTTAAATTTGAAGAAGAAGTGCTAAGTGAATTAGAATTAAAGCCGTCTCCAATTTCAACACAGATAGTTGAAGCAGAGTTTTTAGTTGACTACTTAAACAGTATAATCTCAGCGTTTGGGGTATTGGCAAATTTGGCAGATGACATGAGGCATTTGCAAAGAAATGAAATTGCTGAAGTTGGCGAGTTTTTTGAAGCAAAACAAGTGGGCTCGTCAACAATGCCGCAGAAAAGAAATCCTATAAATTTTGAAAATGTAAAGAGCATGTGGAAAGAATTTATGCCCAGGATGATTACAATGTACATTGACCAGATATCCGAGCATCAAAGGGATTTGACAAATTCCGCTTCGATGCGATTCATTCCAGAGATATTAGCTGGGTTTTATGTTTCTGTTATCAGACTAAACAGAGTAATGTCTGATTTGGTTGTGGACAAAGAGAATATGCAAAAAAACTTTAACATGAACAAAGGCATGATAATTGCAGAGCCGCTTTATATTTTATTGGCTGCAAACGGGCATCCAGATGCGCATGAATATGTACGAGAAATGACTTTGAAATCTCAATTAACAAAAAAATCCTTGTTCTCATTAGTAAACAATGATAAAACAATAAAACCCTATCTTAAAAAATTCAATAAAAAACAACTTGAAATCATAGAGAATCCAGAAAGATATAGTGGAATTGCTTCTAAGAAAACTGAAATGGTTTGTGAATACTGGAGAAGAGAGTTGAGGATTTGAAGAAAATAGAAAACCTTATGTGCACTGTTATATTCGTCAACCCTACGAGCAAACATTTAGATAATTACAGCGACTTACAGAAGGGGGTTCTTTCGGATTAAACATCAACTATTATAACGATATGTTTGCGGAGTGGGGTTGACCTTCTGGAAGAAGAGTTGAGAAAAAGACCGTCTAATAAAGCTCGAAGAGCAATTAAGGAAAAGAAGAAAGGCGGGACTTTGTCATATAGCTTTTTAAATCGAATTTGATTTCTATTGAGTTATGAATAATAGTGATGAATTATCTGAAAGTGAGATAGAGAGAATTGTATTATCTGACCCGCACATTAAACAAATTGTCCCAGCGGAAGAATGGAATATCCCAAAAATAGATTTAGCTCTTTGGTCTGAACGTTGGAGGCAACGGAAGGATAAGGATTTACGATATTTAACTGATTTCCTTAGGATGCCCTACATTATTGACGATTTTGAAACAGACCATACTGCAAGAAGACAATGGAGAAGTGAGTTCAATTCAAAATATAGGGGTTCTTTGAAATATGTGAGAAGAGATGCTTTAAGAGGTAATACAATTGGTGGATTGAATAGAGTTCGCAACTTCAATTTGGGATATGTAGGGACTAACCCTAATGAGCTTCGTAATGAATCATCACAAATGGCAATGCCGGGCTCAGATTATATGACATGGTCAACTGAAAGAAAAATTGAATTTGTACGTGAATTAAAAGTTAAACTTTATGGATTCTTGCAATTTTTATCTGAACAAAGTCCCGCCTCTTAACGTTTTAGGTCTTTTTCTCAATTGAATATAACAACAGTTTGAGGTTCACTTATAATATTTCATATTTAATATACCTTTAACTATACTGGTATATAAAAAGAAACATTTAAATAGTAGCAATTCTATGTTTTCTCTTATGTACTATCCAAAGCTTAAAACCTTACACCTTTTTAGGTACATGGAGAAATATCCAAAGTTTTTATTGCTTTTTATAACCTTTCTAATAGCTTATCTTTTGTTTTATGAAAGGAACTATCAGCCATTTCAAGACTTTATATCTGGCTTGGGCTACTCTGGAACTTTTGTGGCAGGTATACTCTTTGTTTATGGCTTTACTGCTGCCCCTGCAACAGCTATTTTCTTGATTTTAGCGCAGCATCAGAATATTTATTTAGCCAGCCTTATTGGCGGCTTCGGAGCTTTAATCGGTGATTTGTTCATTTTCAGCTTTATAAGGCAATCATTTATGAATGAAATCAGGAAATTGTCGAAGGAAAAGATAGTTAGGTATTTTAACGGCAGATTGCCAGGGCGTCTTAAGGAATACCTACTTCCAGTAGTTGCTGGCTTCATAATTGCATCGCCGCTGCCGGATGAGATTGGCGTGACTATGCTAGCTGCATCAAAAATAATTTCAATAAAAATATTTTCTGTTATATCTTATGCCCTGAATACCTTAGGGATTCTCGCTATTTTCTTAGTGGGCAGGATTGTTAGCTAAACTTATTGCAAAGTAACCCTTTTCTTTTTGAATGCATCCATAAAACTTTTCTTATAAAGCCAATTTCTCAGAACTATAGGCGTTAGTATAGTTGTCAATAAACTCATCAAAACCAGCGAAACATAAATGTCTTGCTTTATTAGACCCGCATTCAAGCCAATTAGCGCCACTATCATTGCCACTTCTCCTCTTGGCGACATTCCAAAGCCAACAACAGTAGAATCCTGATGTGACATTCCCAGTAATTTTGCTGGAATATAGCAGCCAATAACTTTAGTAAGAACTGCAACAATTGTCAATGCAATTAAAAACCATATAACATTAGCTGTTAAGGCATGGAAGTCTGCCAGTATGCCCAGTGAAACAAAAAATATTGAAGCAAAAATGATGTGCAAATACTCTGCTCCTTCCTTGTAGTCTTTGCTGTGCCTCAAAACAACACTGCCAAGGGAAACACCTGCAATAAAAGAACCCACAATGGCTGACAAATGAATCAGCTCTGCTATCATTGCATAGAAAAAAGCAATCATCATAGCAAAAATAAAAACAAACTCTGGAAATTTTTTTGCAATTTTTGTATTATCAACTTTTGCAACAACTCTGCTTAAAAACTTGTTTCCGACATAAGCGCCAACAATTAAAAAAGCAGATGCATTAAACAAAACAAAACCTATTGAGGTTGCTGAAAGAGTCCCTGAGACAATTTGCTCTGACATAGAAAGAGCCAAAAGGCTTAACACATCATCGATGACAGCAGCACCAATAATTGCTTTTGCAGCATCTGTCTGCAATTTGCCCATCTCCCGCAATACATTTGCAGTTATTGCTATGCTTGTTGCAGTCAAAGCAGTTCCAACAAAAACAGCGCTTCCAAACCCATAGCCAAATAATTTAGCTGTATAAAAACCCCCTATCCAAGGAATAATAACTCCTACTAAAGCTATGATACTATACTTGAAGTTGAATATGTCCTTTAATTTGAATTCCAGGCCTATGACAAACAGCAGAATCACCGCTCCTAGATGAGCAACACTTCTTACAAAGTCTGTGTATGTTATCAAGCCTAATAAACTTGGACCAATCAATAAACCAACTAGAATTTCGCCAATAACAGCTGATTGATTTATTCTTGCCGCAAGAAGATAGCCTGCAAGAGCTACAAATAACAGCAAGCTCATCTGGAATTCTATGGTTGAAAGCAAGGATTCTGCCATAAATGAACAAAATATGCCTAATATTTAAAAATTTTGATTATTTTATTTTCAGATTAAATTTTCTATCATTTTTCTCGTAGAGACGATTTCCCTTAAAAGCCTTTCAGAATGGTTTAATGTTATTTCAGCAGCAAGCTTATTTGTAATAGTGCCCTTTTTCTTAAACCCTTTCTTTTTCGCAAAATCTAATATTTCGTCTGAAACAGTTTTTCTTTTACTTAACATTTCTCCAAATGGTTTTGTCAATTTCAAATGCCCTTTTGGCATTGTGGATTGCGCAAATCTCAGAAAGCGTTTGCAATAGTTAAATATGGCATCATTTTCCAAACCTTTGTAAGCCGAAAGTTTTTGCAATTCATTTCTTACATAGGGGTAGGGCGGAATATAGATGACGTCTCCTTCAACCTTAAATGGCTCTTTTATTCCTATTTCAGACGGAACAACAGCGTAAAATTCTTCTTGAAGTTTTTTCATGATATATTTTATAATCGTTCCTATCCCTGTAATGTAAATTGGATGATTTATGTCCATGCCGCGCACCTCAAGCGTGCCATGTGGATTAATTTTCAGCGGACCCCATGTAGTATCCAATATGGAGCCATAAAGCGATAAAACTTTTATGTTAAGGCCCAGCTTTTTTATATAAGATTTCCACGTTTCATATCTAGTTGTTATTATATCAATTATGTCCAATGCAGTAAGCTTGTAATGCGGCAAACCGCCAAATTCCTCAAAATTTGCGTATAAGCCATTTTTATTATTTAGTACTTCGCCACCTCTGTACATTATAACTCTTGAATCTTTTCCAAAATATTTGCCTTGATAGAAAGGAGATGACTGCATAAATGTTGCTAAAGCAGGGTCTGCAGCAATTAAAAAATTATAACTATTGACTAAACTGTCTTTAATTTTTGACCTTACGAACATTTTTAAAATCCTTAATTCCGAGTCAAAAATACCTCTGGGTAAATCGTAATGGCAATGAAACCCAATGCATCTGCCTGCAATTTTCCATCTGTTCTTTCCAAAAATTGATTCTTTTATTTTGTAAGCTCTGTCATCCCGCATAGAAGGATTAAATTTTCCTGGATAAGTTCCTAATGGATACAGCAAAATATCTTCCTTTTCAGCTATGGAAACCAAATACTCAAGCTCTCTTAACAAATAATCCATTGTATTAGAAATGTTTTCGCTTGGATAGCTTGCAATCTCTATCATGTTTGATGCACATTCTTTTTTAATGGTGAGGTTTTTGTCGCCTTTAGCACATTTAAGCAATTTATCTGCCGCATCAACAATGTAGCCATTCTTGTTTATTGTAAATAGCTCTACCTCAAAGCCGATTAGGGATTTTTTTAGAGACCTTCTTTCTTTAGCCATTTTAAATACAATTCAACAAAATTTTATATAATGATTGGTATATGCGAGTATACCTCTTAACAATGATTTATTAATTTTAAATCTAACCGAAGCTTATCTTATTGTTCTTGAATTCCAGCAAAAGTGTCTCATAAAAATTGGAAACAATGCTTTCTTTCCTCAAAATGTTCCAAATCCAGAACCAGACTTGTAGGCTTATTTTTTCCTTGTTGACATTTCTGATAAATATCTTCGGCTCGAGCACGCTGATGTTCTTTGGCATTACAAAGAACTTTTGTATTACATTAAACTCCTTCTTAGGCACATGAGGCAGAATATTCGGGTCATCACGAAGTATCTTGTTTATTGTCTCTATCGCTTTTTGATAATTTAAATCATTTTTAATATTAATATCCAAATCAACTCTGATGAATTCACCTTGGCTGTAATTGAGCATGATATCTTTGACAATGCAAATGGCTCCGTCAACTTCCACTATGTCGCCTTCGCGAAACGGCCTTTCAAGCGATAGCACAATTCCGGCAAATACATTCTGCAAAACCGGCAGCATGGTCAAAAGAAAGGTTATCCCCAAAATTCCCAATGCAGCTAAAAATGCAGGCAGGTATGTTAAAATTAAGGATTTTTTGAAAAGCAAAATAAAAGCCTGCAAAATAAATAGAATACATCGCTGCTCTTGAAAGCGCTTTGTAAAATACCGGCTTTGATTTATCCTTGAGGAATCTAACTATCAAAAGTCTTAAAATATTGCCCAAAATAACAGAAAGTATAACTACAAAAATAAATAATAGGAGGTTCTGCAATGAGACTTCACCCAGCAGCTTATCAGTGTCGACTATTGCCATTTTGATTTAAGTTTAGCTATCAGCATTTCCATAATATATCTTCCTGACTGGCCATGAAATTTCAATTCTTTCCTTATCATAAGATTTCTTTAATGATTTAATGAATTCATGCGTCACAAGATATTTGTCAACAAAAGTTTGGACTCTCAGTATTATTGAGAAATTTATATTGGAATCCCCGAACGTATGGTATCTTATGAATGGCTCAAAATCTTTGACAGCGCCCTGCACATTTTTTTGTATCTTTTTGGCAGTTTCTATGGTTACTTTTTCCACCTTCTCCAAATCAGACGTATAAGCAACCCCGCATTGGACAACTACGCTCATTTCAGGCACAGGCAAAGAATCGTTCGTTATGGTTGTTGAAGCAATTTTTGAGTTTGGAACTATAACCATTGTATTGGGCAACCGATATCTTCAACATAACCGCTTATGTTGCCCTCCAATTCCACAAAATCTCCAATATTTATGGGCTTGTCAGAGATTATATGCAGCCCTGCAAAGAAATTTGATAATGTGTCCTGCAATGCCAAGCCAATTGCAATGCCTCCAATGCCAAGGGTTGCGACTAAAGGAGTTATTTCCACATTAAAGTGCTTTAATATAATAATAAGCCCAATAAAATAAACAAAAACATTTACTACTTTTATGACAATCCTTGGCATATTCTGGAAATTTGGATTTACTGACAGCCATTTTTCCATGGCAACTTTTGTAATTCTGTACAATACAAAAATTGACCAAAGAACTCCTAATACAAAGAAAATGTCATTCATCAGTTCAATTTTTTGTTTTATGTGGTCAATACTGTACAGAGAAACATAGATTCCTATAAGAGCAATCCCTAAAACAAAAGGCCTTTCCAAAGCTACAATAAGCTTATCATCTATGTCAGTTTTAGTTTTCTTTGTGAAAGTTTTAATGTATTTATCCATAATAAAATATAAAATCTTGGCGGCAATAAATGATAGAATAACACCAACTAATGCAATAAGTATTTCAATATTTAACTCAGTATTTATTGTCATTTTCAGTACCCATTAAATCTACATCCTTAATTTTTCTATTATTTCCAAAATGCCTTTTGTGGAAGGTTTCTTAGTCACTTCATCAGCAAAAAGCTTCAATCGCTCTGCAGCATTGGCTACTGCAACCTTAAAGCCAGGATTTGTAAATAAGTCGATGTCATTTTCTCCATCACCAATTACAATTGTCTTTCTTGGATCTATGCCAAGATAGTTTAGTGCAAGTTTTACGCTTACGCCTTTGTCTATGCCTCTTGGAAGAACCATAACCTCGTCAACATTTGTTTTAAGACCTATATATCCTATTATGTGGATTAGCGCCTCCTTCAATTTTGTTTCAAGGAGTTTTGAAACACTTATTATTCCATAACTGAAATTTGCTGGAAATTTGCTTTTTTTTAATATTCTCTTAGCCTGCTCGAATTTTTCTGATGAGAATCTCCAAACTAGCTCG
>JACPMP010000050.1 GCA_016185915.1 Candidatus Woesearchaeota archaeon | reverse complement strand
TTTACTTTGACGAACTCAAGCTTGAAAATAAAAAGGAAGAATTGCATTTAAAAAGATTGTTTGAAGTAAGTCATGGCAAAGACATTAAAAAGCCAGTTGAATTAAGTTTTTCACATGCTGCTGTGATTGCTCAGATATTTTCAGACGAAGAAGATGCAATCAAAAGTATGGAAAAGACGGGGCATTACGCCAAGGAAATGCACGACATTATTTTCGAAAGGCTTCACAAGGCAAAAATATGGCTCAATAAATATGCTACAGATGAAGTTAAGTTTGAAGTTCAAAAACATGTTCCGAAGAATATCCAATTAACTGAAAAAGAGAAAAAGGCGCTGCACTTTATTGCAGAATTGTTGAGAGAGATAGATTATAACGAGAAATCATTATTTAATGAGTTTTACAACGTTTCAAACAAACTGGAGCTAAACCCTGCGGATTTTTTTAAAGCGGCGTATAAAGTTTTATTGAATAAAGAAAGAGGTCCAAAGCTTGCTCCTTTTATCCTTGCTTTGGGAAAAGAAAAAGTGATTAAATTGTTTGAAAGTGTTTAAAATGTTCGAAGTTAAGAAAATTGTGTAAAGCATTTGTCATACGCGTTGTACTACAAAATCCATTTGTCCTTTAGGAGATCCATTTTTATCAACACTTTCAAGATTATGTTTATAAAAGAGTGTTAAAAAATATCCTGGTTCATTAGCTCCAGCTAAGAGTCTTAAAAAGCCGAGTTCGCCTCTTTTTAGGATTCTGCCATAGACAGCTATAACTTCTTCCGGAAAATAGAATGCAGCACCGCATAAGTCAAAAATAAAATCGTACTCTTTTTGAAAGTTGTGCTGTTCAATAGGACCTACGACCATCTCATCAATTCCGAATGGTTCTTTGACACGTGATGCAATATCCACATGTCTCGGACTCAATGTCACGCCAGTTGTATAAATTTTACCAACAAGTCCCGGTTGGTAGCCATTGGGCAGTCTTTTCCAAGGTGGAACATTGATGAAGTCACTTTTCACCTCAAAATTAGGTGTTAGATGACCAACACCAGTCTTCAAATCTTCTAAAGCAGCTCCGACACCACATCCACCTTCTAGTACCTCTACTTTGCCATTAGATTTTCTTTGATAAACGCTTTCAAGATGGCCAAATACATTAAAAGGTAATAATCCTTGTAGGAGGTAATGAATACCTCTATCCACACGATATGTGCGGTATGGTGCAATTGCATCAAATTCCATGAAGTGTGTGTGTCTATCGCTTAGACTTGCCGATACAGTTCTCACTTCCATATTATATCAATAAGAACTTATATGCCCAACTTTAAAAAAATTCCTATAATTCTTATATCAAAATAAAGCAAAAAGTATAAAATATTGAATTATTTTCTATTGAGTAACCTCCTTTTTTACCAAATCATAAACCTTCTTCAGCGGAATTTTATTTTCTTTAGCAATCTTGACGCAATCTTCATATTCGGGCATTATATTTTTTATTTCACCATTTAATTTTGAAATCTTAACTTTAACATTTCCATATTTTGTTTTTATATTTTTTATTTCCCTTTCAAGTTTTTTTCGAGTTGCAGGATAAATTCTTACCCCAAGCGTTGTTGTTTCATCAAAAATGATATCACATAATCTATCAATATCTTTGGTTTCTGCTAAAACTGTTAATTTGATTGCAGGTCTGCCTTTCTTCATTATTATATTTGTCAAATAAACATCTAAAGCACCATTTTCCATCAACTTATCAACAACATAAGTGAAAATTTCAGGATTCATATTGTCAATGTTTGTTTCAACAATATTTATTGTTTCATTTTCAATCTTTGATTCTTCTCCAAAAAAAATTCTCAAAACATTAGGTTGTTCCAAATCTTTAGTTCCAGCACCATACCCAATTTTTTGAACTTTCATTGCAGGCATTTCTCCGAAATAATTTGACAATGCGGTTATTATTGCCGCGCCTGTTGGAGTCACAAGTTCTGCTTCCAAATTATTATGGTAAATTGGAATATTTTTCAAAATTTCAGCAGTTGCAGGGGCAGGAACTGGGAATCTTCCATGGGAGAACTCTACAAAGCCACTGCCAACATTCAGTTTTGAGCAGTAAATTTTCTCTATTCCTAATTTTTTAATGCCGATAACTGCACCAGCAACATCAATTATTGTGTCTATTGCGCCTATTTCGTGAAAATGAATCTTACTTATCGGTTTATTGTGAACTTTGGCTTCTGCAGTTGCTATTTTATGGAAAATTTTTTTGAGTGTATTTTTTGCTTCATTGTCCAATCTTGAATTGTTAATTATTTCATTGATTTCTTTTAAATTGCGTTCTTTATCATGCTTATTTTTCGCAATAACATCAAATTTTACTGCACCGATGCCATTTTTAATAATTTTTTTTGCTTCAATCTTATAACCCTTTAAATTCAATCTTTTCAATTCTTTTTTCAAATAATTGAAATCTAAACCTAAATCAATCAAAGCGCCAATTATCATATCTCCACTTATTCCAGAGAAGCAGTCAAAGTAAGCCGTTTTCATTTTTTATTTGACACAATTTTTTATTATTGAACCTTTATTTAATGCTCAATCGTCATTGGATTTCCATTATTGGATTTTAGTATTATTGCATTTAATGTGATTTTGATGTTTTTGATTGATGTTTTACTTTTTACACACGCATTACTCTATTTTTTAAGCATCAAAAAACCTGTAATAACCAATTATTTATTTATCATGCTTGCAAAATATCCCGCGCCAAAGCCATTGTCTATATTAACAACAACAACACCAGGTGAGCAGGAATTCAGCATTGTCAATAGAGGAGCAATTCCTTTGAAAGATGCCCCATACCCAATAGATGTCGGAACTGCAATAACTGGTTTTTCAATTAATCCGGAAACAACGCTTGGCAAAACCCCGTCCATTCCTGCAACAACTATCAGTACATTAGCGTCTGATAATTTTTCTTTGTTACTCAGTAATCTGTGTATTCCTGCAACGCCAACGTCATATAACTTTTCAACTTTATTGCCCATTGCTTCTGCAACAACTGCAGCTTCTTCTGCAACTGGAATATCCGATGTGCCCGCACTTAAAACAAGAATCTTGCCTTTTTTTGCTACTTTATTTTTTTTGATTATTATTGTCTTTGAAATTTTATTGTATTGTGCATTTCTAACATGTTTTTTAATTTCTTTAAACATTTCCTCAGTCGCCCTTGTTGCAATGACATCAGAATTGTTCAAGACTAATTTTTTAATTATACTGATAACTTGTCCAGTGGTTTTATTCTGGCAGAAAATAATTTCTGGGAATCCCTTTCTTAATGCCCTGTGATGGTCAATTTTGGCAAAACCCAAATCTTCAAATGGAATAAACTTGAGTTTTTTTACAGCTTCGTCTATACTAAGTTTTTTATTTGAGATATCCTCCATGATTTTCTTAATTTTCTGCTCGTACATTTTATTATTTATGAATACAAATTGCCTTTTTGATATTTTTTATGAACAAAAAATAGTGTTCTTTCTATGTCTCTAGCTTTCACTCTGAATTTTTTAGAGAAATATCTAATAACGATTAAGTAATGATACCATTGTTTAAAATCAAAATTTATTCCTTTTGGATTCTTTTTCATAGTACCTATATTAAAAAGTAATTCCCATACTCTTTTATCAATAACACCATATCTTTTAGGATTAGTAAGCATCAATATTGAAGAAGCCATTGGGATAGAAACTCCTCTCAAGCTAGTCAATAATTCTATCTTTTTTCTTTCACTTTTTGTAGAAAATGCTTTTTTTGTTATGGTCATTACATCTTTTCCAGAATTTTTTTTAATTATATTAATAGTTCTTGGAGCTTTCCATTTACAAATCTTTTCTAATTCCTTTTTAGTTAAAAATCTTCGTTTCTTAATAACACTCAATTCCTTAATAAGCAATTTAGTTTTCTCATTCTCATTAGTGTCTAAATATTTTTTTATTAGAGGTTCAAGTTTTTTATATGGCAAATCTTTTATTGGCATTTTATTCAATATTTATCATCAAATTCAAATTCCCACTTTTGAAGTTTGAAATTGTTATTTCATTGAATCCAATATCGCTGAATTTTTTTTGTATTGAAATAAAATTATCATTTATTCTTTTTTTGTCATTTTCATTGACTTCAATCCTTGCCATATCGCCGAAATGCCTTACCCTTAGTTCTCTTATCCCAAAATCTTTCAGAAAAATTTCTGTTTGCTCTATCATAGACAATTTTTTCAGTGTTATTTCCTGATTATAAGGCACTCTTGAAGACAAGCACGGACTGGATGGCTTATCCCATATTTCCAAGCCGAGCTGCTTTGACAGCTCTCTAACGTCTTTCTTGGTTAATTTTGCATCCTTCAGAGGGCTGATGATGTTGCTTTCATCTGCTGCCTTTAATCCTGGCCTGTAATCGCTTAAATCATCAAAGTTTGTTCCATTAAGAATATTTTTTATTCTTAATTGCTCAGAAACAATTTTTAATTTTGCATAGAGCTCTGATTTGCAATAATAGCATCTATTATTTGGGTTTTTCAGATAATTTTCATTTTCTGTTTCTCTTGTATTTATTACCAAATGCTTTGCACCAATTTGATTAGCGATTCTCTTTGTTTCCTCTAATTCTTTTCCTGGCAATGAAGGACTGTCTGCAGTTACTGCAATAACTTTATCTCCTAAAATATCATAAGCAACCTTGAGCAATAAAGCGCTATCTATCCCTCCAGAGAAAGCAACTATTGCATTGCCTAATCTTTTAATTATTTTTTTTAATTCCCTGTATTTTTGGATTAATTCTTTTTCCATTTTATATAAGTGCAAATAGCATCAATGTGCCGTAGATTATACCCATGGAGCCTGTGCCAAAAGAGACAAATTTATATATTTTTTCACTATGCAGTTTTACCAATGGGTATGAAAATACAACTGCAAAAAATGCCATGCCAAGGACAACTCCGATGCTGAAAAATCCAAGAGCCGCAATCAAGCCAGCAAGCGAGGTTATGGCAAGCGAAGCAGTAAGCAGGATTAAGAGCTCATCGTTGCTTGCAAGTCCATGCACAATTCCAATTCCAAACATATGAACGTGCAGGTGTTTTTTATCTTGATTTTTTTTAAGATGGATATGGGGATGTGAATGAACTATGCCTTTGTGCGAATGGCTATGCGAGTGCAAACTGAAAAATTCTTTCATGCTTAAGATTCCGAGCGCTATCAGCATTATCCCAACAATCTTTTCAAAATTGAAGACATAATTCAAAAAAGATTCCTTAAAAATAAAAAGCGTTATTGTTATGATTGTTGCTGTCAGCATGTGCCCTATTGCCCAGCTTAAGCCAATTTTTATTGAAGATTTTACTGAATCAACCTTCCTTAACATGTTTGAAACTGCAATCAAATGGTCAGAATCATAGCTGTGCTTGAATCCAAGCACAAGTGCAAGAACCATAAGTGAAATTAACTCGAGCATTGTAATAAGTATGAGCCAAGTTTATATAAATATTACGTTTTTTATAAGTGTGTTACGAAAATATTCGAAAAAAATTTAAACTCCAAGTTTAAATTTTTTTAATAAGATGGATAAAGTAATTAGAACAGGCATATCCTTTGAACCTAAATTATTAAAGCTGTTTGATAGATTCATAAAGGAAAAAGGGTACACTAACAGGTCAGAGGCGATTAACGACATAATACGCGACAGGCTTACCCATATGCATGAAAACCAGATTGTTGGCACTATAAAAGTTATTTACGACCACAGAATTGGACATTACAGCAAGAATGTCTCAAACTTGCAACATGACTATCATTGCCAGATTGTTTCTTCAATGCACACTTATTTGGACCATCATACATGCTTGGAATTAATGGTTGTGAAAGGCAGGCTTGACAGGATTAAAAAATTATTGGAAAAAATCAAAAATACAAAAGGTGTAAGAAAAGCTGAATTGATTTTGGAAGAATAAAAACAATAAATTAATAAACCATTTTAATTCTATTCACTTTATGGGAAGATACAAGATGTTGGGTGGCAAAGTGGTTATTGGTTTGGCAGAAAAAGTCAATATACGGTATGATAGGGGTAAAAAAAAGGTCATTGCAAAGATTGACACAGGTGCAACAAAAAGTTCTATTGACACAAATCTTGCTGCTGAATTGAAGCTTGGACCTGTTATAAAGTCAAAGCTTGTCAAGTCAGCTCATGGCTCAAAGTTAAGGCCAATAATTGAAGCTGAAATTGAGTTGGCCGGAAAAAAAATTAAGTCAGAATTTACATTAGCTGATAGGGCTCACATGAAATACAGGATTTTAATCGGTCAAAATATTTTGAAAGATGGGTTTTTGATTAATCCGACTAAATAAAAAGAGAATAGTAAACATTAAGGAATCATCAATTACGATTAACACAATAAAAATCAATCAAAAAAATAAAACCAAAAACGTAGAACGACTTTTGAAAGTACAAATTGATAAAAGTGAATCGTTGCAATTGTTTAATGTTATTTATAGGCGAGGCTTGAGCGTAATGGTAGGAAGCGAAAGCCGAGCACTAAAATTTGTCGCTTTAGCGACGGATTGAAATATTAAAATAATATCATTAAAAAATTTATTTGGAAATGAAATCGGCAGTTATGTCTTTAGGGAGCAAAAGCTCATTGATGATAATTGAAGCTATGAAGAATTATTTTGACTTTGTCGACAGCATTGACTTAAGAGATGTTGAAGTGAATTTAGGAGCTGGTAAATTGGATGTTTTATATGAAGGAAAAAATCTCCCTCAATATAGCTGCATTTATGCAAGGGGTTCATTTAGATATGCTCCATTGCTAAGGTCCATCACAAGAACTTTATATCGCTCATCATATATGCCAATAAAGCCGGAAACATTTACTTTAGGCCATGATAAATTATTGACTCATTTGGCACTGCAGCATTTCAACATTCCAATGCCAACAACTTATCTTGCTTCTTCGACAAGAGCTGCAAAAAAAATCTTGAATGAGGTTCATTATCCAATTGTTTTGAAATTTCCGCATGGGACTCAAGGCAAAGGTGTGATGTTTGCAGAGAGCTTTGCAGCAGCATCTTCAATGCTTGATGCCTTAATTGCATTAAAGCAGCCATTTTTGATACAGGAGTACATAGAAACAGGCGGGGTTGATGTAAGGGCTTTTGTTGTTGGCGACAAAGTTGTTGCATCGATGAAAAGAAAGGCCGTAAGAGGCGAGATGAGAGCTAATATACACGCTGGTGGAACTGGCGAGGCCTGCGTGCTTGACCAAAATACAAAAAGAATAGCAGTTGACACAGCAATTTCAATCGGAGCTGAGATTTGCGCTGTTGACATGCTTGAAAGTGCAAAAGGGCCATTGGTGATAGAAGCAAATTTATCGCCTGGATTGCAAGGCATTACGAAAGCAACAAGCATTAATGTCGCCGACAAAATCGCAAAATACCTTTTTGAAAAATCAGAGATATTTTCCGCAAGAGACAGAGATGAAGCGACATTGAAGATTTTTGAAGATTTGGGATTAAGCGGAGAGATAGCACAGCAGATAATAACAAATCTTGATTTCAGGGGTGACAGGATTTTATTGCCTAAAATTGTTACAGGAATTGCGCAATTTGGCGAGAAAGACGAGGTTGTTTGGAAGGTTGAGAAAGGGAAGTTGAGTGTGGAGAAGATTTGAAAATTTTTAAATCTATTTTTTTGATATAAATACGGCTATTAAAATGCCAACTAGAGCTGTAAATACTCCTAGAAATGTTGCCAAAGTCGAGATAGGATGTATCTTCAAGACTTCCAACCATCTAAAATTAATTAAAGGAACTACATGAAATGTATTTTTTTGTATTTCTCTTGATAAATGTAGAGGTAAGTTTTTCTCAATTGTCTTTTCTATTTCTGCGATAGTAAGATTAATTTTATTTACATCATTTTTGTAAGTTTTTCTCAAAATACCCAATAATGTGTCATATTGGGACTCATCAACTCGTTCAAATTTACTAATAATCAATTTTACCATATAACTTGCTGGTTTTATAAAACGAGATTCTATTTTACACTTATACTTAATTTTTTTTCCATGATCAAAATTATTAATCTGGAAATGTTGATAATCCTTAAAATTTTTATCTTCCGCTGGAAAATTAGATACATCTGAATGCTCCAGAATATAACAGCTTAATTCTCCACGCTCAACGTTTTTCCCCTTATTTGTTATATAAACGGT
>JACPMP010000064.1 GCA_016185915.1 Candidatus Woesearchaeota archaeon | reverse complement strand
CCTCATTCCACCAGGAACCAAAGGACCTGCTAAACCAAGAAAAACCTTGCAGTCTTTGTCTGTAATCATTGCCTCACAAATGTTAACTGCTTTTCCAAGTCTGCCAGCACCTAAAACACCTATCAAATTCATTTGTTCTACTAGTCCATTGACATTCATTGCTTTTTTTAATTTTATATGGGCAACTGGTTTCATTTTTTGATTTTTTATTTTGTTATTGATTTTATTTAATGTTTTTAATTGACGTGAAATTAATGTTGTTGATTATCTTTTATATCTAACATAACGCATTAATATATTCAAAAAACAATAAAAATAATTTATCAAATTATAAAAACCCTATAAAAGAATTCAATATCTATACTCCTTTATTTCTAACAGTATCCATAGCACTCAGTAAACACAATAATTATTTAAATCTTCCCAAAATTAAGAGCTGAAAATGAACTTATTAATTGATGTGCATGCCCATTTGGACCATCCTCTTTTGATTAATAAAATTGATGAAATAGTTAGAAAAGCAAAAAATATTGGGGTAAAACACATCATAACCAATGGCATAAACCCTGAAACTAATAGAATATGCCTCGAGCTTTCTAAAAGATTTGATATTGTTAAATGTGCAATGGGGCTTTATCCAAGAAATGCTTTAAAAAAAGAGATAGAAAGTGGAGACTATCCATTAAAAAACATTGATTTTGATATAGATGACGAAATCAATTTTATTAGAAA
This sequence comes from Candidatus Woesearchaeota archaeon, assembly GCA_016185915.1. Lineage (GTDB taxonomy): Archaea > Nanobdellota > Nanobdellia > Woesearchaeales > GW2011-AR4. Next base: position 10,673 of record JACPMP010000064.1, on the reverse strand, counting down.
AAACAAAAACAATATAGTTGCAATCAGCGAGGTTGGTCTTGATTTTGTTAATGGAGAAGATAAGCAGCAAATTGAAGATTTTGAAAAGATGATTAAGCTTGCTGAAGAATTGAAAAAACCTATTGTTGTGCACTCCAGAAAAGCTGAGCAAAAATGCATTGAAATTCTTGAAAGTTCCAGCTTAAAGAAGATAGTAATGCATTGTTTTTCCGGCAAAAAATCTTTGGTTAAAAGGATTGCGGATAATGGATGGTTTCTGACAGTTCCGACAATAGTGGTTAGAAGTCAGCAGTTTCAGGATATTGTTAAAAATGTACCTCTAACTCAATTGTTCTGCGAAACAGACAGCCCATATTTAAGCCCTTTTAAAGAGCAATGGAATGAACCTTCCTTTGTAATTGAAAGTTATAATAAAATTGCAGAGCTAAAGCAGATGGATATAAACGAAGTCGTGAATAATATCTATATGAACTGGCAGAAAGTATTTGAATAAGACGATATGAGAGATGCTAATCACTAAATTTAAATATAATCCTTCCAATATCTTATTTATTATGAAATTGGCAATTTTACTCTATATGTTGATACTTTTGCTACCAATAGCTCTTGCAGAAACTCAAATTTTCTCAGGCAAGGTTATTACAGGTACTGATGCAGTAATAGATGGGAACATTTTCAGATTTACATATGATGGGCAAAGTAATAAAGTGTTCGTACAAAACCCAGTAGCAGCTTTAATTATTGAGAATGGCAAGTGCAAATCAAATAATGTGTTTAAAGTCTGCATAAACAGCGCTAATTTTTCCTACAAGAATATAACTACTTACGTGTATTATTACAGCGTTGATGCAATTGTGTACAAGCTTACAGGCAGCTTATCAACAAGCAGCAAAACAACTTCTAATTCATTGCTGCAAGGCGAATCTGCTGAATTCACGGTAACAATAACAAACCCTACTGACTTCGACATTACTGGCATATCATACAATGAAGACTTAGCACCATTTTCAATAAAAGAAGTTAAAGGATGTAGATTAGAAGACAATCAGATGACATGGCAGGGCTCGCTTCAAAGCAAGTACGACAAAATATGCACAGCAATGATTGTTGCAGAAAAAGAAGGTGCATATACATTAACAGGAAATTTAAGCTACTTCAACTCTTATGAAACTGAAAAAAAGAAAACAGATTCTGTTGCAATAACAGTGCTTCCAAAGCAATTAAAAGTAAGCCAGCTTATTGACAAAGATATTGAAGTAAAACAGCCATTTTACATTAATCTATCCCTGCAGAACATCAACAAAGATGAGAAAATAGAAGCTTCCATAACTATTGAGGTACCGTCCAATATTGCTATTCTTAAATATTCAACTGAGTTTAACAAAGAGTTTAATGTTTTAAAACTTAGACCTGTGTTCGAGCCAGGTTCAATAAAAAATTATTCATTTTATCTTGAGGCATCCTCTGAAAGCACGAATCCAATAAAACAGAAATTTGATTATACAATAAAAGACATCAGAAATATAATAGAAAATGATACTTTTATTAATCCGCTAGAGCCAAAACCGTTAGTAAACCTTAGTTTAGAATATGCCGAAGTGACAACAGGACAAAAATTTATTGTTATTGCAAAACTAAAAAATCCGAGCAGAGTTCATGCGCTGACCGACATTAAAGCGAGACTAAACTCCAGTTACAATGATTTAATAGAACAAAAACTTGGTAATCTTATGCCAAATGAGACTTATCCTATAATAAGCAATACACTAATTGCACCAAAGGAGATAGACTTTGAAACGGGAAACAAAACTATCAGCATTAACCTTAGCATTGAATACAATTTTTATGGAGTTATCAAATCATTGAATAAGTCTTTAGAGCTTAAATTAAAACAGGCAAATACAACTATTTGGAATACTTCAACAACCACTAAAACAGATGTTCAAAATCCTCAAGAAACAAAGACGGATGGAGTTCCATTAGAATCCAACTTGAGCAATAAAACTAGCCAATTAGTTGAAACAAAAATAGAAAAGCCAAAGCAAAGACTCTCCAATAAAGAGCTATTATTGTTCGGTGGCGTGGCTTTTGCAACATTTTTAATTGTATTCTTTATTATTTACAGAGTGAGAAAAAAAAGAAAAAAGAAGAAAGAATTAGAGGAGATGATTACAAAAGATATTTCAGGCATCTTAAATAAACCAAAAGATTTTTAAGCTTAATATTTAATGTAAGTTTTATGAAAATCAGCATCGACACAAAGGAAGATTCTCATGATGAGATTAAGAAAGTAATCAAGATGCTGCAAAATCTTGTAGGCGATTCGCAAGAAATATTTACAAATCAGCCGATTTCTGAATCAGGCAGTACCGAAACTACTGGAAGCCCATTTGCTAATATTTTTGGAGACACAAGTCCTTCTCAAGACACATCAACTTCTCCAGAAACAGAGGAAGCAACAGAATCAACCGAATCAACAGAAGACTTGTTTGCTGAGCTTTTTAGTGAAGAAGAATTAAAAAAGATGGACGAAGCTGACATTAAAAATAAAGAAGAAGGCGAAGATTTAGAAGTTAAGCCAAAGGGGAAGAAGTATAGTATAGAGTTTTATTGAGAGTATGGGAATTCTTATGCAGTTGTGAAAAGTTTTGGGATTATAGTAGAAGATTACTTTGATTTATTTTTTAATAATTTTTTATTAATGTTAAATCGTTACTGGTTTATTCCATTAATTTTAGCTATGTCAATTTTAATTTCACTTTGAATGTTGTTATTGGGATTTTTGTTTCTTTCTTAACGCATTATACTTCTTGCCATTAAAATTTTTTAAAAAATAATCATTTTTACTTCCCTTAAACCTCAATTACTTTCCCCTTCTTTCCAACATTGATAACCTTTGTCTTGCCAATTACCTCTTCTATGCCTTCAGCTTCGTGGACATGGCTGCAGAGCAGAATATCCGGCTTGAATACATCAATTGCCTTCTTAACGCCTTCACTTCCTGGAAATATATTTGAAAATTTCTCCATTAAAGAGCCAGAAGGATGAACATGAGTGACTAAAATCTTCTTCTTTGCATCCTTAATTCTTTCATAGCCCTTTTTTATTAATTCAAAAATCTCGTCTTCTCCAAGCTGAAACAAACCAATATTTGCTCCTCCGCATCCAAACAAGCCAACGTCTTTATATTTTATAGAATAGCCATGAAGGTTTGTTGCTCCATACAATTCAGCTAAAAAATCAGCAGTTGCAACAGTTTCATGATTGCCTGGAATCAGAATTACCTTTTTATGCTTCTTGGCAAAAGGGCCTATAATGCCCTCAGTTGATGTCTCTGCATATGTTAAATCGCCGCATAAAACAACTAAGTCAATGTTTTCCTTTTCTGCCTGCTCTGCTAACTTTTTGGCTTGAGAAGTATCTCCATGTATGTCACCTGCTGCAAGGATTTTGAGTTTTGATTTTTCGTGTTTTTCCATATTTCACAGTAAAAGTTATATTGTTTTAAAAAATTATCTATAAATTAACTTGGTAATATCTAAAATTATTTAAACATGATATATTATCTAAAATAAATGGCCAATTTAGAATTTGTTGGTTATCTAGCAGGATTTTTAGTTGCAATAGCATTATCTCCTCAATTAATAAAAACTTGGCGAACAAAATCAACTAAAGACATTTCTATACTATGGACATTGACACTTATGACTGGTTTAATTCTTTGGATAGTCTATGCTGTAGCCAACAAAATCTTACCATTAGCAATATTTGCATCAATTGAATTTTCAATGGCTTTAATTCTATTTGTGCTTAAGATTAAGTATAAATAAACTAAAACTTTATCTCTCTATAACTCTCACATTTTCTGTCAAATCAATTATCTTGCTTGGCTTACCTTCTTTTTTTCCTTCATACAAAATAAAATCAATGCCGCTTTTTATTGCAGAGTCCAAATCTTCCAAAGAAGTCATGTAGTCTTCATTTGCCCTATTAACAGATGTTGTGATAATTGGTACTTCTGCTTCTGCAACAAGCTTCCTTACCCAATGGTTTGGAATTCTAACTCCTAAAGTCTTTAATCTTGGATTAACTTCTTTTGCAATGCAATCTTTATTTTTTAATTTGAAAATTAATGTGTAAGGCGCTGGCAATTTATTGAGCCATTTTTCTCCTTCTTTTGAAATAATACAATTTTCATAAATCCACTCTAATGATGGGGCAATTACAGAAAATGGATTTGTAGCTCTTGATTTAATTTTTCTTATTTTTTTAACAGCATTTGGGTCTTGAGCATTGCATCCAATGCCATAAATTGTGTCAGTTGGGTGGATAAAGGCAGCACCTCTTAATATTTCATTGATAATGGCTTGTTTTTCTAGATTTAATTCTTCAAAATTTAGGATGCGCATAAGAATAGAAATGAATCGTGGTATAAAAACATTATGCTAAATAAAAAATTACTTATTTTTAAACTTTTTTTATCTACTTCTCTTATAAGTCCCCATCAATTGTGCTTGTGCAACAATATGTCCTTGCATTGCCTTTTCCAAATCTTTTTTTGTTGTGCCTTGTGGTAGATTAAGCTCTGTATCTAGGGCATAAAGCTTGAAGAAATATCTATGAGTGCCACTTGGCGGACATGGACCACCATAACCAGTTTTTCCCCAGCTGTTTCTGCCAGCAACACCATCCGGCTCAGTCCCTTCTAGTATTTCTCTTGTTGAAGGCGGAATATCAAAAACAACCCAATGGTCCCAAGTGCCAACAGGCGCATCTGGGTCATCCATTATTAAAACTAGACTTTTAGCATTTTTAGGCACATCACTTATTGCTAATGGTGGCGAAACATCAGCGCCATCGCATGTAAATTCTGACGGTATTGCGCCATTATTTTGAAATGCAGAACTTGTTAATTTCATGTCAACCACCCCGCTTGTTTTTTTGATTTCAGCTTGTTGTTCTTTTTGTTGTGCGCAACTAATAATAAAAATAATCATCAACATCAAAAAATATTTCAATTTCATCTTGTATAAATTCAAACTTTATAATTCTTTTGCTAATTCCTCACAAGCCTTTTTCATATCCTTTGCTTCATAAATCGCTCTTCCAACAATTGCATGCCATGATTCAAGCTTATTTGCCAAATCACTTATTAAGCCGCCTTGCGCAACCAATCCAGGAGAATAAAAAACAGGATTTTTAATTTTATTTTTTATTGCATTGACGTATTCCATTGCCTTTTCTGGTTTGTTTCCGGGGATTACAAAATCAGTCACGCCCATTGAAGCTGCAATCTCATACATTCTTTTTGGCGCATCATCGTCAATAAAGCCACCTGCTTCCTTTAGGAAAGCTTGATGTGTCATTTCTCCGCCTATAATCACATTCATTTTAGATTGTTGTGCCGCTTTAATCCACGCAACTTCTGTCTCAGGACCTGCCTGCGGGAATAAAATAACTGCATTAACACTTTTGCATGCTTTCATAAATTTCTCCCCCATTTCTGGAATATCGGTTCCAGCTTTTTGATGGTCATAAATTATTGGAAGCTTTGCGAATTTTCTGATAGTTTTAACAACCCTCTCAATGCCATAAGGAATCACAAGCTCAAATCCAATTTTATAGGCACCAACACCTTTAACAGAACAAGTTGCTTTTACTAATTTACCCAACTTCTCCAAACTGTCAACGTCACAGCTCGGTATTATCGATTTTTTTATTTTGATGATTGACATTTTAAATTTGATAATTATAATTTTTCATTCTTTAATCTTGCTTTATGTATTTGATAATTTGAAATTTGTATATTTTGTAATTCGTCTTCATCATTCACAGCGCATTATATAATCCAGCCATTAAATTTTAAAAAAATAAAAATATTGAAATTATTTTTGTTTAGTGTTCAACCGTTAATGGATTTTTATTATTGATTTGTTTTTATTGAATATTAATTTTTTTTATACAGCAACCCATCCTTCTGGATGCTTTTTCCAATCCATTATATGTGTTAATTGCTCCTTCGAAATGTACTTTTTCTTTAAAGCTGTTTTCACAAAACTTGTGAAGCTTGTTAAAGTTAATAATTTGACATTTGCTGTTTCAAAATTATTTTTTGCTTTTTCAAGCTCGTAAGTGAAGATTGCAATACAGTATTCAACAACACCACCTTTTTCCCTTACAGCATTTGTTGTATTCATTGAACTGCTTCCTGTGCTTATCAAATCCTCAACAACAATGTAATTTTTGCCTTCTTCAACTTTTCCCTCAACTAAATTTTCCTTGCCATGGTCCTTGCTTTCGCTTCTCACATAAACCATTGGCTTTTTCATCTTTTGAGCAAGCCAAGCAGCCCATGGAATTCCAGCTGTAGCAGTTGCTGCAAAGCCATCAAATTTTATTTTATTTTTCCTAATCAATCTTATAAAAGACTTAATAATAAACTCTCTTTCCTTAGGATAACTCATCAAAATCCTGTTGTCAGTATATATGGGAGATAAAATTCCAGATACCCATCTGAAAGGCGGCTTTGTCCTTAAAATTACAGCATTAACATTTAGCAATATTTCGGATATTTTATCTGTCATATTGAACCTCTTTGGCTTTTATGTCGAAAATTTCCCCATTATCATAAACAACATTTCCATTTACAATAGTTGTCACAGGCCAGCCTTTTAATATTTTGCCTTCAAAAGGGCTCCACTTGCATTTAGTCAATAAGTCTTCATTTCTTACAGCCTGTCTTTTGTCCAAGTCAACAATGACCAAATCGGCATCATAGCCCTCTTTTAAGAATCCCTTATTTTTTATCTTGAATATATTTGCAGGGTTCTCGCAGCAAAGCTTAATAATAGTCGGCAAACTTATTTTGTTGCTATTAAAAGCATCAAGCAGCAAAGGCAGCAGTGTTTCAACTCCAGGCACACCAAAAGGGTAATTTGCTTTTTCTTTTTCTTCTTTTAAATGCGGAGCATGGTCACTTGCAATGACATCAACAATCCCATCTTTAATTCCTTGCCATAAAACTTTTTGATCTTGCTCAGTTTTCAATCTTGGCTTCATTTCTGCAAAAGCACCAAGGGTTTGTATATCCCTTTCATTCATGAGTAAATGATGTGGACATACTTCTACAGTTACTTGTTTTTTTATTTTGTTTAATTTTGCATACTTTAATTCTTTTTCAGAGCTGACATGAGCAAAATGAATTCTATTTTTTGTTTTGCTTTTAGCTAGTATTTCAACTGCATTCTTAACGTGCTCATCTTCTGCATGGATAATCGTAATTTTTGATGATTTAAATATATCATTTATTGTTTCAAAATCACTAACCTTTAAGTCACCAGTTGTATAATCCATATATAATTTTACAGCTGCAATATTTTTTGCTTTTTTTATATCAGATATGTTATCATTTGTGGCTCCAAAATGAAAACCATAATTTACGATGCTTTTGGCAGCAAGTCTTCTTTTTTCTTCTAATGCAGCAATAGTTGTTGTCGGTGGCAACGTATTAGGCATATCAAGCACGGTTGTTATGCCGCCTTTTGCAGCAGCCATTGAGCCGGTTAAGAAATCTTCTTTATGGGTTAATCCCGGCTCTCGAAAATGAACATGACAATCTATTAATCCTGGCAGAACAAAATTATTTTTTGCATCCATTATTTTTTCTGCCTTTGGCTCTTTGTTTGTTATTTTTGATATTTTGCCTTGTTTAATCAAGATATTTTTAGAATAGACTTTGTCTTTGATATGCAATCTGCAGTTTTTGATTAGTGTGGGCATTTTTAATACCTTAAATTTTTTGATTTGAAATAAACAATAATCATTATTAACAGACCTATAGCAAAATAAATTGCACCAATACTAATTAAAAAGACTTCAAGCAGACACCAATCAGCACAGCCAAATAATTTCGTATTGCCGATTGTAACTAATCCAGAAACTAAACCTCCAGCTAAAAATCCTTTAGCAAAGGAAGTGCCTTTTGTTGCATTAGTATTCCTTAATATAAATGAAACAAAAAATAGAGGCAAGCAAATTGATACAATTACTAATAAGTAAAATCTGGCATCATCTTGAATAAAATAATTAAAATTAGAAGGATTATAAAATAATATTAATCCAGCATTTGCTATAAAAATCAAGAAAAAAATTACAATAAGGAATATTAAAGATTTATTAATCTTCTTAATTAGATTTGTATTGTCTTCCATTTTTTGTTAACAACATTAATAATTTGCTATTTATTGATGTATAGTATGGTATTCTTTTATCTTTACCTTTTTACCGCTCTTCAGCCTTGCAAAATTCCCAAATTCTGACATTTCGCTTAATTGCTTTGAGTTAAATATTGGACCATCAATGCAAACAATCTTATCATTAACCATACACGCACCGCATACACCAAACCCGCATTTCATAATTCTTTCAAGTGATGCTTCACATTCAACTTTATGCTTATTGCATATTTCCAAAACCTTTTTCAACATTATTTCTGGTCCGCAGGTATAAACAATTTTTATTTGCTTATTCTTTGATAAAACTTCATCTAAAACATCTGTTGTAAAGCCCTTTCTTCCAAAACTTCCATCATCAGTTGTTACAATCATATTTTTGTTCTTATATCTTTTCAAATAAATCAAATGCTCTTTGCTTCTTGCGCCATTTATTATAATCGGATTTTTGAGATTATCAATTAAAGTGGACACAGAAGCCATACCAACACCACCGCCTACAACGCAAGCATTGTGCTTGACGGAGAAACTGTTTCCATATGGACCTCTGATGCCTACTTTATCGCCTTTTTTGAGCTTGCCTAATGAATTTGTAAATTTGCCAATTGCTTGCGATGTGAAAGCGAATTCATTTTTGTTCCAGTAAGAAACAGCCATTGGCTTTTCGTCAATCTTAGGAAGCCATACCATAATAAATTGTCCGGGCTTGCAATTAATTGAATGTTTAAAAAAGAATGATTTTTGTCCTTTGCCTTCAATAACTATATTAGAGAGCTCCATTAATCTTGGAATATCTGTTTTGCAGAGTTCAGTTTTTAATGTGTCGGAATTGCTAAGGCACAATCCTTTGTGCTTGAGCTTAGGTAAGCCAGCAATTCCGAGCATCTCATAAATCATAGATTTATGACGATCGTCAAAAATGCAAGGCATTTTTGAGATGCTCAAAAACACACTACGTTTAGTGCATAGTGTTTTTGACAAATTGTTGTTTTGTTGCATATTCAATTCCTTTCCAAAAGGACACTAAAGCATCTTTGCATTTTCGGCATAAACGTTTTACAGGAGCACTGTATTGCATATTGCAGTGAGAATCATCTTTATATCCTTTAACCTCTGTATCTTCATGGTGGAAATTGATGCCAAGCAAATGCAGTGCTTCGTGTTTTGCTCTCCGCCTTAAAAAATTCCTAGAATATTCCTTTAATTTGTCAAAAGTAAAAATCATTACTCCCTCAGAAACGTAAGTTAATGCTTCTCCATCTTCAATTAAAGTATTTGTTGATTTGATAGGTTTATTAAAGACAAAAATATCCGCATTCTCTTTGTGGTTTTCTTTTCTTTTTTCAATAATCATTTTTAACAGTTCATTGCTATTCACTTCTTCTTTTAAATTTATAGTTTTTTTGACACTATTATCATTGCCATACTTAACCTTGAAGTGCAGGAAGATATAAATCTCTTTTTTATTAATCCATTTTTTGAAATGCTGATTTTTGAGGTATAAGCTATGCGTATTAAGGCCATAATTTTTCCATTCTTTAATGGAATTGAACTTAGTGATTAATCGTGCGCGCATCCTTTTATCCCATCTAAGTTTTTCACTTTATTCTTTTTCATCCACTGCTCCATTTCATCACACACTTTCTTAAAAACATTCATTCCTCGATAATAAACTCCCGTTCCAATACCAACAGCTGTAGCTCCTGCCATTATCATTTCTAAAGCATCTTTGCCATAAGTAACTCCGCCAGTTCCAATTATCGGAATTTTAACTGTTTCATATATTTCATAAACACATCGAACAGCAATTGGCTTAAGAGCAGGTCCTGAAACACCTCCAATTTTATTGGCAAGAATTGGCTTTCTTGCATCAATATCGATAGCCATTCCTGTTGCTGTGTTTATTGCAGTTATTGCATCTGCTCCTGCTTTTTCAGCGGCATGAGCAATTTCTTTAATGTCATAAACATTAGGGCTCAACTTTATGCTAAATGGAATTTTGCCAGAATTTTTTTTCACAATTTTGGTCACTTTAGCAGTCAATCCAGCATCTGCATAATACGGCTTTCCATAATCCAAATGCGGGCAAGAAATATCAACTTCCATCATTGCTGGCTTTAATGAAGCCATTTTTTTAGTAACTTCACCAAACTGCTCAATTTTATAGCCATAAATGCTTCCAATTACTGGAACGCTTAAATTATCTAATCTTTGAAAATCTTTTATTGCAGAGTTTATTCCTTGTCCTGGCAATCCAACAGCATTTAGAAAAACGCCATCATAAGCAAACATTGTTGGATTTGGATTGCCAATTCTTTCTTCATGGCATAAAGACTTTAAAGTTACAGCACCAGCACCACTTTTTCCTATTCTGTCAACGCTGTCTTTTGTTGCACCAAGAATTCCAGAAGCGAGAATTAAAGGATTTTTTAATTTTATGTT
>JACPMP010000063.1 GCA_016185915.1 Candidatus Woesearchaeota archaeon | reverse complement strand
GAAGATATAAATCTCTTTTTTATTAATCCATTTTTTGAAATGCTGATTTTTGAGGTATAAGCTATGCGTATTAAGGCCATAATTTTTCCATTCTTTAATGGAATTGAACTTAGTGATTAATCGTGCGCGCATCCTTTTATCTCGTCAAGTGTTTTAATTTTATTTTTTTTCATCCAAGTTATCATTTCATCACATACTTTTTTAAAAATTGAAATGCCTCTGTAATAAATTCCTGTCCCGATTCCAACAGCAGTTGCGCCTGCAATTATCATTTCTAAAGCATCTTTGCCATAGGTTACTCCACCAGTTCCAATTATCGGAATTTTAACTGTTTCATAAATCTCATAAACGCATCGTACAGCAATTGGTTTTAATGCAGGACCAGAAACACCACCAATTTTGTTAGCAAGGATTGGCTTTCTTGCATCAATATCAATAGCCATTCCTGTTGCTGTGTTTATTGCAGTTATTGCATCTGCTCCTGCTTTTTCAGCGGCATGAGCAATTTCTTTAATGTCATAAACATTAGGGCTCAACTTTATGCTGACTGGAATTTTGCCGGAATTTTTCTTTACAACTTTAGTAACTTCAGCAGTCAATCCAGCATCTGCATAATATGGCTTGCCATAATCCAGATGCGGGCAAGAAATATCAACTTCTATCATTGCTGGCTTTAATGAAGTCATTTTTCTTGCAACTTCTCCAAACTGTTCAATCTTGTACCCATAAATGCTTCCAATGACAGGAACACTTAAATTATCCAATCTTCCAAAGTCTTTCATTGCAGAATCAATGCCTTGTCCAGGCAGTCCGACAGCATTCAAGAAAACACCATCATAACCGAACATTGTTGGGTTTGGATTTCCAGCTCTTTCTTCATGACAGAGGGATTTTAATGTGACAGCTCCAGCACCACTTTTGCCAATCCTACCAATGCTTTCTTTTGTTACTCCTAAAATTCCAGAAGCGAGAATCGTGGGGTTTTTGAGTTTGAGGTTGCATAGATTTGTTTGGAGCATTTTATAATTATTCATTATGATTTTAAAATGTAAAAAATTTTAATCGAGGGAATACTCACTTCGTTTAGTTAAGTTCTCCACCCCCTTTCTTATCGTTGAGGTTAATCAAAGCATTAATTATTGCCTATTTTTTAATTAATTTGTTATTATTAGCTACTTTCTAAATTATCTCAATATCCTCTTTCCCCATTATTCTTTCGCAATAATGGCACTTGATTTTCAAAGGATCTTTTTTGACAACATAAAATTTGGTTGGTATTTGTTCATTGTTTGTTATACAGACAGGATTAGAGCACTTTACAACATTATCAATGACATCTGGAGTTCTTACCTTTATCTTCTCTTTAACATCATAATTCTTTATTATATTTACAGTTGCATCAGGTGCAACAATTGCTATTTTATTGACTTCTTCTTGTGTTAAGCCCTTTCCGCCTACTTTTACAATTCCTTTTTTTCCTATGCTCTTGCTTTGGAGGTTAGTGGCTATAGACACAACTCCTTTGTGATTTTCCAAGTCAAGAATTTCAACAACTTTAAATGCAGCATCTGTTGGGATATGGTCTATAACTGTTCCTTCCTCTATGGCACTTATCTTTAACTCTTTCTTAATGTCTTCTTTAGGAGTGCTTACAGTTACTTTATTGGCTTTTATTTTCTCTTGTTTTCTTTTATCTTTTTTTGGTGTTTTCTTTTTTCTTTTTGCCATCTTATTTTACCTTTCCAAGCACTAAAGCCAGCAATGCCTTTCTGACTGGAATGCCATTTGCGGCCTGCTCAAAATATGCTGCATGCGGTGTATTGTCTATACTCTTGTCTATTTCATCAACTCTCGGCAATGGATGCATTATCTTTAAGTCATTTTTGACATTTTTTAAGAATGATTCATCAATTTGGTATATTCCCTTAAATTTTCCATACTCCAGAGGATCCGGGAATCTTTCTTTTTGTATTCTTGTTACATACAGCACATCAATCTCTTTGCTGAACCTTGTTAAGTCTGATGTTTTGTGGTATTTTACCTTTTTTTGGAATAGCTCGTCAAGGTAGCTTTCCGGAATCTGCAATTCATCAGGAGCTATAAAATAAAAAGTTGGATTGAAGTTGGATAATGCAATCACAAGAGAATGAACAGTTCTGCCATATTTCAAGTCGCCAACAAAGCCAATGTGCAAGTTCTCTAATTTGCCTTTTGTCTTTTGTATCGTATACAAATCAAGCATTGTTTGTGTGGGGTGTTGATTAGCTCCATCCCCCCCATTTATCACAGGGATAGAAGCTGCTTCCGCAGCAAGCCGTGCAGAGCCCTCAAGCGGATGCCTTATTACAATTATATCAGCATATTGCTCTGTCATCTTTATTGTGTCCCATAAAGATTCCCCTTTTTGTATTGATGTTACATTCGCTGTTGAAAAACCGATTACTGTGCCAGAAAGCTGCTCCATAGCTGATACAAAGCTCAGCCTTGTCCTTGTTGATGGCTCGAAGAACAGAGCAGCAAGAATTTTGCCTTTTAGAAGATTATTTTTTGGCTTTTGCTCCATTTGTTTTACAACTTTAAGAATATGCAAAAGCTCTTCCTTTGAGAAATCATTGATTGAGATGATGTCCCTATTTTTGAAATCCATCTTAAAAATTTTATGGATAAGTAATAGTATATAAATATTATGATTGCAGTATACAAAAATGGTCAAAAACGGCTGTTTTGTGAGAAAAGCAGTATCTATAAGCAAGCAAAGAATGCCTTCCTAGTATTTAAAGATTTGGAATTTTTATAATCATTTAGT
>JACPMP010000062.1 GCA_016185915.1 Candidatus Woesearchaeota archaeon | reverse complement strand
CAAGACATTGTAATTTGCGATAGAATCACAACTCAATATGAAAAAAATGGATGTTATAGGGCAGTAGCAATTGAAAAAAAAGATTTATCAATTTGTGATAACAAAATTGAAGGTCAAGACGATAAAAATTTTTGTTATTCAGGTGTAGCTTATGAGAAACGAGATATTTTGATATGTGATAAAATTGAAGGGCAAACATTCCAAACATCAGATAATAAAGATGCTTGTTATGAGAGCATAGCTGTTGCAAAACAAGACATTTCAATCTGTGATAAAAGTGGAGGCAGAATGCCGTCATGTTATCGGGAAATTGCGGTCAAAACAAAAGATACGTTAATTTGCAATAAAATCCAAAATAATTTTTATAAGGATCACTGCTACAATGATTTAGCAGTAATAAATCAAGATATCTCATTTTGCAATAAAATCCAAGAACAAAACACAAAAAATGGCTGTTATTGGCAAATAGCAGAATTACAACAAGATATTTCTATTTGTGAAAAAGTTAAAGATTCATTTTATAAGCAATCTTGTCAAAGCGCTATAGCTGGATAGTTTTCTATACTTGATAATATTTATAAGATTCTTATCGAAATTACCAAAAATATCTAAATCTTTTACCTTCTATCCAACAACTTCTGCGGCATTAAAAATGCAGCAATGAGCGGAATAACCACAGTTCCAACCCCAAAAATCAGAACATAAATCCGGGGATAATTATTATAGTTGAGCAAAAAATCAGATTTTAATTGTACAAATAAAAGCGATAATACAATCAATGGTATCAGATATCTAACAATAAATCTCCAAAGCATTCCCATTTTTAAAATTGAATATTGGTTGATGTAATCTGATATTTTCTCTGCTTCAAAAAACCAGCCAACTGCAATGACTTCAAGCAAAACAGCAATTAAAATATTGTAGTAAACAAAATGGCCCACAATATCCATTATATAGAATCCTGGCTTGATTATAAACAGCAAGCCAAACAAAAATCCAAATCCCGCTACAATAATTGCTGCATTTATGTGCTTTGTCTTGAACTTATGCACAAAAACATGGCTTATTGAATAAGCAAGTGCGGATGCTCCAAATATAAAGAATATTGATAAAAATATGAAAAATAAAATGCTTAGCAGGGTTGGCTTGTAAAAGAAAGGCAATGCTTGCACTAAAATTGTAAAAGCAGAATCAAAATCAGAAAATACCAGCTTGTCTAAGCTTATTCCTTGTGTCAGACTCAAAAAGCCAAGGGTGCTAAACACGATAAAACCAATCGCAATGCTTATTAAAATTTCAAAAATCACAACAATAGAAGATGCTCCAACAATAAAGCCCTTGTTCTTTCTAGCAATTGCGTGCATAACACCCAATGACAATCCCAAAGACAGAACCGTTAAAGAAAAAGAATTAATCCACACATTCAAGTCAAGCAAGCCCTTAAAACTTGGCTTTAAAAAAGAATAAACTCCGGCTAAGGCATTATCGAAAGTCAGGGAGTAAAGCAAAAATAAAAACATCAAAATTATAAAAATTGGAAATGTCACCAAAAATGCCTTTTTCATGCTTTCAAAGCCATTTTTGATATAAAAAAATATCAACACCCAAGCTAATATTAATGCGATAAAAACAGGCAATGAAAACTGAGTGAAATTTCTGAACCCATCAGAAACCTGAAGCGCATTGTTGAAAAAATATCCCTTTGCATCATTCTTCCACTGCAATCCAAAAGACACAAAAAGATAGATGATATGCCATGAAAGCACTACTGCATAGAACCCCATTACAACAAAGGCATTAAAAATCATAAACCAGCCAATGCCGCTAAACCACTTTCTTATGGACGAAAATAAATCGACAACATTTTTGTTAAAGTATTGGCTAATTGAAAACTCAAGCATAAGCAAAGGAACTCCCAATACAAATAAGGCAATTAAATATGGAATAAAAAACCAGCCTGTAAACTTATATGAAAAATAAGGATAAAGCCATATGTTGCTAATGCCTATTGCTGCTGCCAACGAGAATAATACAAAAAAGAGTCTTGAGTTATTGCTCATTCTTAAAGTTATTTGAGTATTAGATTTAAATCTTTTGCTTGTGATAATTATAGAGTGATAACACTTTCTAAATGAATAACTTAATAAAATCCAAAATTCCACTATTTTCTATGCAACCATTAATCCATAAATACATACCAAAAACAACAAAAGAAATATTTGGGCAAGACGATGTTATAGATAAATTAAAAAATTTTATAATTAACTTTTCAAGAGAAAAAAAGAATTCTATCCTGATATATGGTCCAAGCGGAACGGGAAAAACATGCTCTGTTTATGCAATAGCGAATGAGTTTGGATTTGAAGTCATTGAAGTAAATGCCAGCGACATGAGAAATGCTGAGCAAATCAACCAAAAAGTAGGCAATGCAATAAATCAACAAAGCTTGTTTGCAAAAGGAAAAATAATTCTTGTTGACGAAATTGATGGATTGAGCGGTCATGAAGACAGAGGAGGAATACAGGCAATAATAAAACTGATACAAGATTCAAAATATCCAATAATGCTAACTGCAACAAACCCATTTGACAATAAATTCAGCTCTTTAAGGAGCAAATCAAACTTGATTGAGTTCAAGCAGCTTGATTATTTGTCAATCTTCAAAATATTAAAAAGAATATGCGAGCATGAAAAAATAAAATATGAGGATGAAATCCTGAAAGCGCTTTCAAGAAGAGCAGGAGGAGATGCAAGAGCTGCAATTAACGATTTGCAGGCATTAACGCAGGATAAAAGAGAATTAACAAAAGAAAGCCTGGAAGAATTAGCAGACAGAAATAAATTGGACAATATAATGGCGGCTTTGAATAAAATCTTCAAAACAACCGATTTAAAAATTGCAATTTCTGCCTTTGACAGTGTTGAGGAGGATTTAGATGAGCAACTATTGTGGATTGATGAAAATTTGCCAAAAGAATATACAAAGCCAGAAGAGCTTGCAAAAGCTTATGAAATGCTGAGCAAAGCAGATGTTTTCAACAGAAGAATTAGAAGATGGCAGCATTATAGGTTTTTAGTTTACATAAATGCATTAATCACTGCAGGAATTGCGTCTGCAAAAAATGAGAAATACAAAGGCATTGTTGAATACAAACCAACTGGAAGACTGCTAAAGATATGGTGGGCTAACCAAAAAGCTGCGAAGAAGAAAGATATTGCAGAAAAAATTGCAGCTAAAACACATTCTTCAAAAAAAGAAATTTTAAAAAATACAATGCCTTATCTTCCTATAATGTT
>JACPMP010000061.1 GCA_016185915.1 Candidatus Woesearchaeota archaeon | reverse complement strand
TGCGGTGGTAATTGGTTCAGGACCTGCTGGCTACGAGTGCGCAAGGAGAATAGCAGAGCTGAACAGAAAAAAAAAAATAATTGAAAAAGACAATTTTGGGGGAACATGCACAAATTCTGGCTGCATACCTACAAAGGC
Source organism: Candidatus Woesearchaeota archaeon (assembly GCA_016185915.1). Lineage (GTDB taxonomy): Archaea > Nanobdellota > Nanobdellia > Woesearchaeales > GW2011-AR4. The sequence goes on along the minus strand of JACPMP010000061.1, from coordinate 13,136 downwards.
ATTGCATGCATCTGCAACACTTTATTCTGATGTGAAAAATGAGAGCAAATACGGGTTTTCTGTTCCATCACCTTCTAATTACTTTAAATTGCTCATGGATAGGAAAGCCAAGATTGTCAAGATAATGTCGCAGGGAGTGAAAAAAATACTTAATGATGCAAATGTGGAAATGATGCTGGGTGAGGCAAGAATCAAAGATAAACATACAGTAATAGTTTCAGTGCAAGTACTCAATACAAAAAACATAGTGATTGCAACAGGAGCAGTTCCTAGAATGCTTCCGGGATTTAATATCAACAATATTGTATTAACAAGTACGGAAATTCTTGAACTAAAAGAGCTGCCGTCATCATTAATCATAATAGGCGGGGGTTATATTGGCTGCGAGTTTGCATCAATATTTGCAAGTTTAGGTGTCAAGATAACTATCTTAGAGATGATGCCAAGGATTATTTATAATGAGGATATAGATATTTCTGTAGAATTGACAAAAATAATGAGAAGGCAGGAAATAGAGATATTCACAAATGCAAGGATAATTGGTGTAAATGATAATAAAGTTAGGTTTGAACATGATAAAAAAGAGAAATATGTTGAAGGAGACAAAATTTTAGTTGCAATTGGCGTTGAGCCCTATTTTAACAAAAATGAAATGGATAGTTTAGGAGTGAAATATAATAAGGGCGTGGTTGTTAATAATAAAATGCAAACTTCTATTGAAAATATTTATGCAGTCGGAGATGTTACAGATAAAATAAAACTTGCTCATTATGCCTATGCACAGGCAGAAGTAGCGGCAAAAAATATAATGGGAAATTCTATGGAATTTGACGAAACTGTTGTACCAAGCGCAATCTTCACCATTCCGGAAATTTCATCTGTAGGAGTGCGTAATGTGCAGCTTAAGTCAGCCATTTTTAGGTTTGCTGAAAATGGCAAGGCAAGAGCAATGGGACAATTTGATGGATTTGTAAAAATCTATTATGAGCAAAATAATTTGAAAGGATTCTGCGCTATTGGGCCACATGCATCTGATTTAGTTTCAGAAGTTGCTTTGGCAATAAGGAACAATATTTCATTAGAAAAAATAAGAGAAACTATTCATGTGCACCCAACTCTTTCAGAAGTCTTTGTAGGGGCTGTTGAGAGGGCGATTAAGGACAACGCAAAGAATGATAATTAAAAATAAAATGATATTTGTGAATTAAGCATACCCAATCTTCTTTTGCTTTTTATTTTCTTCAACTAAATTCTTTTTTATTGAATTTCCTAAGTTTGCTATGAACTTAAACCCAAAAGTCACTTTATTGTCAACTATCATCATCTCTCTTTTCTTTCCATTAACATAATAATCTTTTATCGCCTTTTCTCTTGACGATTGGGGCAGGCTCAAGTCGTACATGTGTTCATTTTCCAAAACTAACTTTGTAAATTTCCAATAATCTTCAGCTCCAGATGATTTTTTGTCATAACTGAAAATAGACATCTTAGCTTTCGGAGATTCCTTAAGCTTTGAATTTATTCTTATTGGCTCAGCAACTAAAAATGGCGTAAACTCTTTTCTTATTTTAAACAGGATTTCATTGCACACCCTATTTCTTGTGTCAAACATTGTTGGCAAAATTGAACTGACTAAAATCTTGTGCCCATCAATTTTGTTAAGTTCCGCTATTCTTTTTATAGTTTTTTCAAGTGAATTATAGCCCAATATATCCGCTGATGTTGGAATAATAACTTCGCTTGCATAGAATAATGCATTTTTGTTCAGCAATCTCAATGAAGGGGGGCAATCAAGAATTATATAATCATAATCAAGCTTTGAAGAAAATTTATTCGCAATAAAATTAATGTTATCTTTGCTTTTAGAAATTTGATTCTCAGCATCAGCCATCTTGTGGTCGCAATGTACTATGTCAAGGTTCTTTCCAAGTTTGCTTGTGCAGTCATTCAAGTCAGCATCTTCCATCAGGAAATGGTAAAGGTTGTATTGTGCATTTGTATTGTGGCAAACGCTTATGTCTCCTTGCGGGTCCAAATCAATCAATATCACTCTTTTATTGTTCCTTGACAAGCCTGCTGCAAGATTTACAGCTGTTGTTGTTTTACCTACTCCCCCTTTTTGGTTGAATATAGCAATTTTTCTCATCTAATATCACCTCTTTTACATAAGCAAAGAAACAATCTCCTTCTATTATTTTCATAGCTTATATTTAAATGTTGTGATTTTGTATATTAATATAGAAAAATGTATACTAATAATTAGGATTATTTTCTATACCGAAAATAAAATTCCAATAGATTATAGTATAATAAACATAATAAAATCTCTTCAAACAAAAATAAAAATCAAAGATTCTTTTTACTCAATAATTGCTGAGTTGTCAAAAACTTCGCACCTTTTTTCTTAAACAAAGATAAATCTTTCTTTTCATTCTTTTTGAAAACCGGCTTTATTGCGTCTTTTATGACATAAGTTGCAATCCTCATTTTTCTTAATCCTAGGACAGCTGCCTTTACGCAATAGTCAGTTGCAACGCCATAAACGTAAGCCCTTTTTGCATCTTTGAGGATTAATTTTAAATTTGGATTAGAGAATGCATTATATTCTTGCTTAAAAATCCAAAAACTATGGCATTTTTCTACAAGTTTTTTTAATTGATTGCTGCTTAATTCTTTGTTAGGAATAATCTTTGTGTTTGGCAATCTTGTCTCTGGAATTTTTTTTTGTCCTTTAGTGCCCCCTATGCAATGTGGAGGAAATGTTTTAGAAACAATCTCCCAATCACTCATTTTATGAGAATCTCCTGATGCTATTGCACTTATTTTATTTTTCTTAGCGAATCCTGTTATTTTCTTCAAATTTGGAATTATTTTTTCTGCATCAGGTACATACAGCTTGCCATCTTTATGCATGAAATCATACTGAGTATCAACATCAAAAAAAATTGTTTTTTTCATAAGAAAGAATTAATTAAGTTTTTTATTTAAAGTTTTTGTTTAATAAGTTTATTCAATTTTTCAGTCAATTTTTTTAGTTGATGGCTTATCTCAACTTTATATTTTGCATCATCTCTTAATTTCTTATATTTTTCAGGCAACTTGTCTAAATTTTCTTTTGTTGTTTTTTTAATTTGTTTTAATGAGGGCGAATTGTGAACATTTTCCCCCTTTTCCATAACCTTAATCAGTAACTTTTGTCCATTTATTTTTTCATTTTCCAAAGCTAAAATATCTTTGATATAATCTCCATTCTTGCCACTAATTCTATAGATTTGCTTTTTTCCAGGATAAGTAACTTTGCCTTTGCTTAACTTCATTGTCGGCAATAATTTGCCGTTATTGCTTAATTCAACCAGTTTGTAAACAACATCACAGTAAGGAGCATCTTTTGAAACACCCATTGCAGTTCCAACACCAAAAGCATCAATTAAAGCGCCTCTTTTAAGCAATTCCTCAATCTTATATTCGTCTAAGTCGCCACTTCCAAAAATATTAACATACTTTAAGCCATTTTTATCAAGAATTTTTCTTGCTGATTTGCTCAAAGCAACTAAGTCGCCGCTATCAAGCCTTATTGCTTTTAATTTATGTCCTTGCTTTTCCATTTCTTTTGCAACAATTGCAGCTTTTTCTACACTCTTTAGTGTATTGTATGTATCAACTAAAAATGTTGAAGTGTCTGGAAATGTTTTTGAATAAGCCCTAAAACTTTTTTCCTCTTTTTCAAAAGCCATTACAAAACTGTGAGCCATGGTTCCATAGATTGGAATATTATGCTTCATTCCAGCAAGAACATTTGAAGTGCCTATGCAGCCAGCAATATATGAAGCTCTTGCAACCTTCATTCCAGCATCTGTGCCTTGAGTCCTTCTTAATGAAAAATCAACAACAGGATTTTGCTTTGCTGCCAAAACCACTCTTGATGCTTTTGTCGCTATTGTAGTTTGCAGATTTATTACATTCAACAAAAACGTTTCAACTAACTGGGCTTCAATTATCGGAGCAGTAACACTCAAAATTGGCTCATTTGGAAAAAAAATGGTGCCTTCTGGCAGTGCAAAAACATCTCCCGTAAATTTGAAATTTTTCAAATAATCCAAAAAATCACTCTTAAAAATATTTTTTGATTTTAAGAATTGTATATGCTCCTTTGTAAATTTTAAATTTTTCAAATAATTAAGCGCATCTTCTAATCCAGCAGCGATAAAATAAGACCTGTTTGGCGGCAATTTTCTGATAAACAAGTCAAATGTTGCAGTTCCATCTATTTTATTGTCAAAATAACTTGCACACATTGTAAGCTCGTATAAGTCTATCAATAAAGCAAAATCTTGCTCATTAATCATAGAGCAGAAAAATAAAATATTGTGTTTATAAATTTTGTTTTAATTGTAAGAATACCATTCTTAAGGCATACTCTAACTTTTATAAATTCTCTCAAGATTATTAACAGCATTCAAGGATTTAAGCAAATCTTCTTTCTTCACAAATATTAATAACTCTGGTGCACAACTTATAATTTCAACAATGTTAATATCTTCTGCATTTAAGCTTGAAGAAATTAGAGAAATTATCCCTTTGGTTTTTGCAGCTTCTATGGTAAAATGAAGGTTTATTTCAGTTAAATCTTTTTCTATTGAAGTGCAATCACCTTTCGAAATATGGTCAAAAAATTTATCTAAATTTTTTTCGTCTAAGATAATTCGAATGCTTTCTTCAGCTTGAATAATCCTTATTACTTCTCCCTTTTCTATATCAACTATTGAATTTATTTTATTCAACTGTTCTAATATTTTTTTACTCTTTTTAATGCAAATATCAACAATATTGCTTCTTGTTTTGACAGCAACTCTAGAAAATATTTTTTTTAATTCTGTTTCTGTCTTTAATCTTTCTTCTTTTTTATAGCGCCTTATCGCGCTCATAACAGCATCTAGATTTTTTTCTTCTAAGTTCAATGTTTTTATTATGTATCTAGAGAGAGCCCTAAAGCTGATTATGTTTCTGAAAAGGCATTTCCTTATAATAAAATCATTGTCTAAGAATATTTTTACTTGCTCCGCAATATTTGTCATAAAAGACACAAATATGTCTTTTCTTATAAATTTTATGTTTTTGTGACATAAATTTATTATTGATTATTTGATAGAAGGGGATATACCAGTATCGATTTGTAAACTGCATGATATGATTCCTGGAGGAATATTCTAAATGACCAAAGAATTGAGAAATGATGGACGTGAATAAAAATGACAGAAATATCCAATTTGCTTCCAGGCACTAAATACGAGATTCATGGAACAATGATGTACAGAGCTCCAGGTTTTGGTGCAGAACCCACTTATTTGCATTTTAAGATTGTTGGAACGTATCGTAATAATGGTGGAAGCTATCTTTATCTGGATGATTGTGTAATGGATGTTTTTGGACACGTTCAAAAGAGAGCCACTTCACTAACTATCGAAACAGCTGGCGTTGAATCCATAAGAAAAATGGAATAATAATTGCATTAAAATGACACAGGTTAAAGGAACAATAGAAGATTTGATTGAAGTTTTGGATGACGTTAGAAGAGAAATACCTGCGAAAAAAGACTTGACAGAAGAAGAAATTAGGTCACGGCTTGAAGACAGAGCCTATGGGATTTTGAAGGTAGTTGACCGAAATCAACTATTGGGTCTTTGGCGTTTGGTATGAAGTTACAATAACCAATGCATATCTATGGCTTTGCTTTAGCAGAATTAAAGGTAATGGTGTAGGAACTTCGATTTTAAAGTCAATTTTAGAGGAAATTAGCGGAAAATATATGAGAGCTTATGCAAAATCAGCCATAGATAATTTGGCAGTTCATAAGCAACTGACAAGCCAAGGATTTAAGCTTTATTATACTAACAATGACGTTGATTACTTTGAAAAATATTTCAAATGATAATTAAGTCAAACAAAAAATTAAATATAAAAAACCTATTCCTTCAACATATTCTCATACTCTTCCTCTTCAGCAACCTCTTCTGCAAGCAAATCTTCTGCAAGCTCATGAGTTACCAAATCCTTGCCGTGAGTTTTATTGGCTAAATCGTTGTATAAAGCAATTGCATGCTGCTCCATCTTTAAGAAGACTTTAATGAAACCTTTAATATCAGTCCTTTCTCTTGGAAAGCTTACTTTTTCAAATCCTGCTGATTTTTCAATTTCGCTTAATGTTTCTACTGGTTCTCCTCCTAGTTCTGCGATTCTTTTAGCAATTCTGCTGGCATGTCCAAACTCTCCTTCTGCTGCTTTTTTGAAAATCTCTGCATAAACCGGTGTTCTTAACCCAGAAACAATGTTAGAAGCCAATGATGCATAATAATGCACAACCCATTCAAAAGCATATGCCTTATTTAATTCATTTAGTAACCACTTATGGTCAAGTTTTGCAATTTCTCTTCCTTTTTCTCCCATTTAAATCACCTTGTGTTTTTTATAATTTGTTTAAATCTTCAATCAATTGCTCGTTTTCCAACATTTCCTTTGGAGTAGGCATTAAATACTTAAATCTTACTATGCCTTGCTTATCAATTATGAAATAAGCCCTATCGCTAAAACCCTCTTTTCTTAAAGTCCCATAAATTTTGCAAACTTCCCTGTTGAAATCGCTTAATAAAGGAAAGTTTAAATTTAATTTTTTGGCAAACTCTTTGTGCGAGTGCTTGCTGTCAACGCTTATTGCATTTAAACTATTCAATTTGCTCAAATCGTCTCTAAAGCACCCAAACTCAACTGTGCATACGGGAGAAAAATCAAAAGGATAGAAAGCGAGAATCACATTTTTGCCTTTAAACTCGCTTAATTTTCTTTCTCTTCCATCCTGATCAACTAAAGTGAAGTCAGGCGCTTTTTGTCCTAGTTCGACCATTTTTAAACCTAGTCTATATTCTAGATTTTATTTTTTTTATTATCCAACCAATTAATGCTCCGACAATAAATGCTATAGAAAGTAATAAAATCATATCAAAAAAACCATTAAAGGTTTGCCTTCTCCCAAACAAATATTTAGAAATTTTAAGGAATAATTTAATTGGGATAAAATGTAGAAGACCCAAAATAAGCATAATTATAAAACCTATAAGACCTCCGTAGATAACATATGTCGTTCCAAACTGTTTGCCAATCCAACCTCTTTTGCTAACAAACAGTCCAATTAATGTCCCTATTAAGAAAGAAAAAAACATTAAAACTGTACTTGGAACAGCAAAATAAAAAAACACTCCAAAACTAGGTAGTAACTCAAACAACCAACTAAATAGAAATACTGAAACCCAATAACTACCTAAAAATGGAGTATAGAAAGCAACTACTAAAGTAGGATTACTACACAAACCTTCAGGAACTACTTCTCCTGCTACAGGATTCCAGTAACACGAAAACGTTCCAATAATCCCTGTAAATGCAAAAAAAGCCCCAACAATCAGACCTATTATACCGCCTTTTAGCCATATAGGTTTGGATTTGAACCACTCTTTCATTTGCATAAATATTTATTAATCCCTGTCTATATAAAATTATTTTTTTCTTATTTTGACCTATTTAACATTCTCTTTAAGACTATACACCTTTTTCTCGACTTAAAATTCAATCAAAAAATAAACACTTAATACTCAAAACTCTGCCCACATCCACAAGAGCTGTGTGCATTTGGATTGCTTATCTTGAAGCCACCGCCTTGCAAGCTGTCAACATAGTCAAGCTTTGCGCCTTTCAAGAATTGCATATTTTCCTTGCTGACAATTATTTTGACACCTTTTTCCTCAAAAGTCAAGTCTAAATCAGTTGCATCGTGGTCTAACTCCAGTCCATATTGGAATCCGGAGCAGCCTCCTGGAATAATTTCAACTCTCAATCCAAAGCCCTCCTTGTTATTTTCCTTAAGAACTTCTTTTAACTTTTCAGCTGCTTTGTTTGTAATGACTAACTCCTTTCCTTCCTCAAGCTTTGATTCTTCAACAGCAGCATTTAGTTTAGAAATTACCATATCAACTTCTTCATCACTCATTCCATGCCCTTTAAAGCCCTGCTCTAAAGTTTCATGATAAGAGACATGGCAGCCAACGCAATGAACTCCTGCAGACTGCAAAACTTCAATACAAGCTGGATATTTTGCTACAACATCGCCTATTGTCATGTCTTTTGTTATTAATTGCTTAACTTCTTTTACTTCCTGCTCCATTTATTTCACCTAATTAACTATTGTTAATTGTCCAAATATATAAATGTTATTGTTGGTGTGGCTCAGTAGAAAATCTCCATAATTATAGCTCCTAAATTGTAAGCTATCAACCGCATGTAAATTTCTGCTCGCTGTGTTCGAGCAGCTAAACCACACAAGTGGTTTCCAAACAATCTCTTCAAAGCAGAAAACAATGACTCAATAAGATTTCTTTGCCAATACAAACAATAATCAAAACAATCTTTTAGCTGTTTCCTGTATTGCCCTTTAGCCCAGTTCTTCTTAACGGGAATTATGCTATAAGTGCCTCTTTGTCTTAAGACTCTATGCAGCTTCTCTGAATCATAAAGCTTATCCATAATGACAAGCTCAACCTCTTCTGGAGATTGCTTGAACAGATACTTAACATCACTTATCTCTCCACATTTTGTTGCATGATGCCTTATCGCAGTAAACTTTCTTCTTATCACATCCACCATTACGTTGATGTATATCGGAACTGAAATATTTTTTTCTCTATCAATTCTTTTCAAATAATGCATGCTTGGATTGTACCTTTGCATGCTTGTTCCATCAATTGCCGCAACGGCAATTGAATTATTTGTTGTGCATTTAAGCAAAGTCTTCCATATTACGAGCGGAACTCTTTTTCTGAATTTCTGGAGGGTAGTCCAATGAAGTTTAATACCATAAAACTCGTCGAGAAATTTCATTGCTCTTCTATAGCTTAATCTGAAGACTTCTTTTATTAGAAGCCCTATACATAACTGCCAAAGAAAAAACTTCTTTGGTCCAAATCTGTGCAGGAATCTTGGAAGTTCTGCCTGTCTTATTAAACACTTAACTTTATTTACTAACCTTTTTTCTTTTTCCATGGGGAATCAAACCTTCCCCACCCCTCTTTTGCAATGCAAGAGAGGGTGTTTTACTTAAGACTTTCTACTGAGCCTGTTGGTGTTGGTGTTGCGTGGATATTCATTGAGTTAGAAAAAAATAACTGAAACAATTTCGATTCCAACAATTGGAATTGGAGCTGGAATTCATTGTGATGGATGAGTTTTAGTTGCACATGATATTGTTCATTGAGAGATTTGAAGAAATATTTATGCTCCACTACTTGTTTGTCTAATATACATCCTATCTTGACCTTTTCCTTGTGGTACATATTGTAATCTTCTTGCAAGTCTTGTAATTACTCTTGCGTTGAGTCCGGTTGCAGCTTGAATTTCTTGATAGGGTACTTCACTTTTATCTCCAATAGCAGCTCTTACTCGTTCCAATGGAGTTATAGGAGGTTTTTCGCCAAGATAATGAACTGTTGTTGTAATTCCTGGTAAAATTGTGACTCTATTTTCAGTCGTAAGTCCAAATTTTTTTGCAATACGTCTCATATAAGCAGCAATAATTGACCCTTTTCCTATAGCACCCAATCTTTGTTCTACGTCATAATTTGATGCATAAGGACCTGTCTTTAGAAGTTCTAATGCTGTCTCTTCCACTTTATCAGCAGTTAGCTCAATAGAGATACGAATAGTCCTAGTTTTTTTATCATAACTTATCCTTGAATTTGGTTCATCAGCTATTGACCTTAGTGTTGCATAGTAAGACCTTTTGGTTATTGCTTCACCTCTTACCTTTGGAATGTTTTTCCAGAAATAATCTACAGGAATATTAGCCCTTTGTGCATCTGGATTAGCATCGAGATAACTTAAAATTAAATCTCGAATAGAGCTTTTTCTTCTCTCCATTTCATCACGGGAGCTTGTTCTTCGTGGTGCAGAGTGTGGTACAGGACCTTTTGATTCAAAATTAATAGTAAGGAGATTATTTAAATATACTTTTAACCCTTCAATATCTCCCTTAACTCTTTCCATTAGTTGAGCATGTGCTGTTTCAATTTGTTGAGTTAGTCTTGCAACTTCTATACCGTAACTCTTCGTTCTAGCCAACTCACTTAGCTGCTGCAATTCTTCCGGAGATAAATCATCTAACCTTTTTTCCAAGTCCTGTGTCATAATAACCATTAGAAAGTAGTCATTACTTAAAAACGTTTCGGTGATAAATTAATTTTGAACAAAAATTATTTTATTCAATCAAACTTCAATAATATCTTCCTTGTGTGAAAATGTCAAAGCTCCTTTATGAATTATTTTAAATAACAATGTTTAAATAAAACTGATAGTAAAAACATTCATACGCCATAAAATGTACATCTTCAAAAAGAGGCAGAGGCTTAGAAAAAATAATGGATTTTATAGTAAAGCCCAGACTTCTTTCTTCGTAATTTTAGGAATAATCATCTTTATCACTGCGATTACAGGCTATTTTGTTTACAATAACATAAAGAAAGCCAAGATAGAAGAAGAAGCAAAGGAAATAGCAGACTTAAGTTTGCAATCTAAGGAGATTGAAAAATTTGTGAATGATTGCCTTCGAAAGGAGAGCTTTGATGCTCTTAAGAAGTTAGGTCAAACAGGTGGCTATATAGAAATTCCAAAACTCATAAGATTTGATAACACCAGCTTTTGGTATCTTAGCCAAGCCAATATTCAGCCCTTTTTAAATCAGACTCAAGAAAGATTAATTGAATATATTAATGTAAATCTGCCAAAATGCGTTGATAATGGAAATCTTAGCAAGTTTGGCTTTTTGGTTGAGAAAGGAAAGCCATTGACATTTATAGAATTCGGCAATAGCGATGTCACATTAAAGGTAATTTATCCAATCAAATTAAGCAAGGAAAAATTTACTAAGGAGTTTTCCGAGTACTTTACCACTTTCAGCATTAGGTATCGCTCAATATTTGAAGCAGCAAGTGAGATTAATGAAAAACTCTTTGATGCTGATTTTGATGTTAAAGATCCCTTCAAGAAGTTGGGTTACCTAAGAAATCTTGAGCTTGATATTTCTTATAAAACTTTAGAAAAGGATGTCATGGTATTTACAATAATTGACAGAAGATCAATTACTCCTGCAAATGAATTTTACACTTTTAATTTTGCAGCAAAACTTGGAAATTCTGATTTGAAGAAGGCCACTTACTTGCAAAATAATAGTGCAGTAAATCCAACATTTTTGCCTTATACTATCTATTCGGTAGATAAAAAAGCCCAGCTTGATATAAGCGAAGGAACTACAATAAGTTTGAATAGCCAATCCGTTCCTGCAATAAGCGTACAGCAAAATTATACAAAAGAGGTTGTAACAAAAGACGTACCTGTGTACAAGAAAAACAATCAGATAATTCAGAGGCAGGACATAAAATATTCAATTGACAATCCAGTCTATGACTTCGAGCCATCTGGATTGTTGTTTAACAAATTTCAACGATTAACATTGTACTATGACAATGAAACTAAAGCTGAGCAAGGCGTTGGAATATTGATGGGCAAAAATGGATTCTGGGTTCCAATTCCATCAAAGCATGAGCCAGAGCAAAAAAGAGTCTTTACTCAGATATTGGGCTTCACCCATTTTACTGCTGTTAATTGTGCAACGCAACAAGTTAAAAGAGCTATCGCAGAGCATTTTTTTAAGCCGAGTGGAACATGCTTTGTGTCATTAGCTATTTTTGTCATAGTTGCAATTGCTTCGGCTGTACTGTTTTTTGCAGCTGCTGCTCCGGGGTCATTTTCCGTTGTAGGGGGTAGTGTAGTTCCTACAGCACAAGCAGCAGAAATAGCAGCGGCAGGGGCGGCAGAAATAGCAACAGCAGGGGCAGCAGCAACAATTGCTCCAGCAACATTTCCAGCTACAATCGGCGCTTCTCTTGCCTCAACTGTAGGTGTAACCACTTTAAGTGTTGCAGCTGCTACTGCTTTGGGAATAGCATATACTGGTCTTTATGCTTTAAGTCTCTTAGGCACAGTCTTAGGCGCAACCACAGATGTATTTTATTCACAAGCTCCAGACAACTGCCAAACATTTTATCCAGTTTGTGACCAAAACATACACATAATAAAAGAGCAAAAGGATGGCAGTGGAATGTGTGTTCCTCAAAATGGTGCAAGGGTTGCTGCTGGACAGCCAGTTAATGTATGCGCTCAAGTGAAGAAGTGCAACACTATAAGGAAATTTTTGTGTATGCCTTGCAGTGTTAAATGCACTGCAAGTTTCGTTTAAAATGCTGGACAATAAAATTAATACAATAAAGATCAAACATTGAAAATAAAAATCAACCAACACGAAAGCGACTTTTAGATTTCACAGCATGATAAAAGTAATCCGCTTTTGATGTTTAATGAATGAATAGGCGAGGCGAGCGATGTGGAGAAACAGCGAGCCGAGCACTAGCATTTGTTGCGAAGCAACTGATTGAAAAATTCAAAATCAAAAATAAATCAACTATTCGTGAAACAACAGATTAGGAACTATGGAATTATAAAAATTCATAACATCAAGTATTAAAATGCTGAGCAAAAATAAAATAGACAAAAAGTTAAGAAAATACATTAAGGGACATTTAAGTAAAGGTTATTCTAAGCATGCAGTTAAACACGTCTTGGTTAAGCACGGTTATGATGAATCTTATGTTAATGGGCTATTAAAAAAACATTCAGAATTAGAGTTTGTTAAAAAATATGCCATTATTGTTTCATTAATCTTTATAATTTTAATTTTTCCATTAAATCTAATTCCAACAAATCAAAGTCAAAAGATAACAGGATATGCTACCAAAATAAGCAGCGGCAATGAAGGATGCTGCACTTCAATATGTCAGCAGACTTTTAAAAATGAATGTTATGGCAAATTTGTTGAAAGCAGGAAATGTGATGAGTTAGAAGATTGCAGAGTTGGTTGCTGCATTGACAAAGAGGGCTATTGCCTGACAAATTATCTATATGGAAATTGCATAAATAGCAATGGAACTTACTTAAATAAGGACTGTTCTATTGTCATATTCTGTACTAACGTAACTGACAAATCT
>JACPMP010000060.1 GCA_016185915.1 Candidatus Woesearchaeota archaeon | reverse complement strand
TGCTTGATTTTTCATTTGTTATCAGCAAAACTGCGTTCTTTATTTTTGGAGGTGTTGCAACATAAGCAGCATCATCAACATCCAAGTCATCTTTTGGCTCAATTTCTACTTTTGAAATTCCAGCAGGCGTGTCAAAAATGAAGTTTTCGATAGAATTAGGCGCTATGCTCACTTTTGTTTGCGTGATAACCTTATTGTCTTTTACAATCTTTATTGTTACTTGTTTTGCTTCATTGTTGAAGTTCTTCACATAAACTTTTGTATTGTATTTTGCAACCTCAAGTTTTGTAATGCCGACATTACTGGCTTTGTTTGAAACGTCAACAAAATCAACTATTTTGTCTTCTGACAACAATGTTGTCTTTACAACTTCTATGTCAGGCCCTTCTGTTGAAAGAAAATCGCTAAAGACAATAATTCTGCCCGGCTTGTCCCCTAAAATATCTTTGGCAAGAAGCAAAGCATCGCCAAGATTTGTTGTTGTTGCCCTTGGCCTGATTTTTGAAAGTACATCCATGGCAATCTCCGTATTTTCATTTTCTAGAACAATTAATGGGATGTTTTCTGTCATTATTATGCTGTTCCTTCCACTCACTACTTTTTTTGCTTCGTCTAAGGCCTTATCGAATCTTGAAATGCCTTTCTCCTTTGCTTGCATTGAAGCGCTTACATCCAAGATTATTACTGTATTCTCTAAAGTTACATCATATTTTAATTTTACGAATGGCGCAGCTGCAACTAATGATAAGCCCAAAATAGAGAATAATTGCAGCAAAAATAATAAATTTGCCAATAACTTCTGAAAAAATGAATATTGCCTTGACCTTTTATTATCCTGCATTATAAACATCAGCGAAGGTATTACTTTCTCCTGTGGCTTAGGCCTTCTTAGATAAAGAATGATAAACATAGCAACTGTTATCAACGCCAACAATCCAATAGGCCTTTGAAAAGGCAAGGTTACCATTTTATTTTTTTTGATTTATTTTTTTCATCGATTAGCCCCATAATACGTTTACTAATTTAAAATTAATGTTTTAGCCTATACTTTTGTCTTTCCTAAAGCATTATTTTATCCTGCCATTAAATTTTCATCAAAAAATGTTTATTATTTCCTTCTCTTCTTGTTGAATATCAACTCAACCAAATCTTTTGGATTAACCAAATCTTTGACCAAAATTAAGATTTCATTGAACTCGTACCAATACACATCTGATTTTGCATCTATCTTCAAGTCCTGCCTTGCTTCCTGCGGCAGAGTCAATTGCCCTTGCTTTGTCAGCTTTGCTTTGCCTATAAATTTTGCTTCCATTATTAATACTATTAATATTTTTTGTATTTTTAATAAAAATACGTTGATTTTTAGAGTTATTAAAAGTAATATTTATAAAGGTTTCGAAAATCTATGATTTTCTAAGCCCAGAAAATCCTAAAAATTTTCTCTGCTTTCGGTTTTGGCAGTTCGAAAAGAAAGTTTTAAATACAAGCCTTATTTTTTGTTAATTATGAATGGTATAATTTTTTCGTCAATAAATAAAATTTCAGTTCTTTTAACTATTTCTATAACTACAACAACAGCTTAAATGCTGCTCATTGTTTAGAATTAATTTTCTTTATTTAATAATATTCAATAAAATATATAAATCAACAAAAATCAAACAACAAAAATGCTCAAAATAAAAATAACTTTGCCAGACGGAAGCATTAGGGAATATAAAAAAGGAATTACTGCAGGCGAGATTGCTTTTGATATTGGAAAAAAGCTTGGAGAAGATGCATTAATTGCAGAAATAAATGATAAGCTTAAAGATTTGTTTGTTCCAATAAATGAAGATGCAAATTTGCAGATTATAACATTCAAAGATAAAGGAGGTATTGAAGTCTTTCGTCATTCTACAGCCCATCTTCTTGCACATGCAGTTGTTGAATTGTTTCCAGACGCTAAACCAACAATAGGCCCTGTTGTAGAAGAGGGCTTTTATTACGATTTTGATATTGAGCATCACTTCACCCCAGAAGATTTAATCAAAATAGGACAGAGAATGCACGAGATTGTTAAAAAAGATTACAAGGTTGAAAGGATTGAATTAAGCATAAGCGAAGCTAAAAAAATTTTCAAGAATAATCCTTACAAAACAGAGCTTATTGAAGAATTTAAAGAATCAACGAGCGCTTACAGGCAAGGAGATTTTATTGATTTATGCAGAGGCCCTCATATCCCAAATATAGGAAAAATAAAGGCATTTAAACTTACAAAAATCGCAGCAGCATATTGGCGAGGAGATCCAAAAAATGCTCAGCTTCAGAGAATTTATGGAATAAGCTTTCCAGAAAAAAGCATGCTGGAGCAACATCTTAAGCTTTTAGAAGAAGCTGAGAAAAGGGACCACAAAAAACTCGGAAAAGAACTGGAGTGGTTTAATTTTTTTGAAGAAAGCCCTGGAGCACCATTCTTTTATCCAAAAGGAACAATTATACACAATCAGCTTTTAAACTTTATTAGAAATGAATACAAAAAAAGGGGCTATCAAGAGGTTATAACTCCCCTATTGTATGAGAAGTCTTTGTGGCTCACATCAGGGCATTGGGAGCATTTTAGAGAGCACATGTTCACATTGCAGTCAGAAGGCAAGGAATATGCGCTAAAACCAATGAATTGCCCTTCACACATTCTTATCTACAAATCAAAGTCGCGAAGCTATAAAGACTTGCCTTTAAGGATTGCGGATTTTGCTCCATTGCATAGAAACGAGCTTTCTGGAGTTTTGGTTGGGTTAACCAGAGTAAGAAAAATGTCTCAAGATGATGCCCATATTTTTGTTGCGCCTGAGCAAATCGAAGAAGAGATATACAGAGTGCTTGATTTTACAAATTATATTTACAAAGAGATTTTTGATTTTGAATATGAAGTTGAGCTAAGCACAAGACCTGATAAATTCATTGGCGAGCTTGAAGATTGGAACAAAGCAGAAGAGTCGTTAAAAAAGGCATTGGGAAATAAGGGAATGGC
>JACPMP010000069.1 GCA_016185915.1 Candidatus Woesearchaeota archaeon | reverse complement strand
TCCAGGGAATTTTTTTTCCCAAGCAGATTTTTGCTTAGTTTTACAGGCTCTATTATGTCGCTTGTTAATTCACTTTCAAACATTACAACATCATTTAGTTTTATTGCCAATATTCCTTGCCTTTTTTTAGCTGTAAATGCCAAGACAATATTATCGGTGTTGTCTGGGTCTTCAAGCCCAAAATCGATTTTTTTAGCTCTTTTATCAAACCACCCATTTCTTACAATAAAAGGGTTTATTTTTTCCAATTCCTTTGCATTAGTAGTTTCCACCAAAAATATATTTGGAATGTTTTTTTCAAATTCTAGGTCTTCTGATGTGCTCAACTCCCCTGGAAACACTTTTAAAAGAACATTAGATTTTTCTTCACCAGTGGTTGCACTTGATTTTCCTTCTCCAATAATTTTTTCCCTTTCAGATGTTGGCAAAAACACAATATAGAGGATAATCAATCCAGCAATAATAGCAACTAATATTGCTGCATTCAAGCCGCCTTGACTTGAACGCGATGTAAATGGCGAGCGAGCCTCTTTGTGAGCCTCGCGTGTCACTGCGAAGCGTTCTCGCAAGCATTTGCCGTTTTTTTTCATTTTAAGGTAAAGAAATTAACATAAACATATTTAAATGTTTTTATTTTAATGCTCTGCATGAAACTGCTTTATTCTAACCTTAAAAAAGGAGAAGTAAAAGTGCTGACGCAAAATCTTGATGACTTATGGTATTTGAGCACTATAATTGAGCCAAAGGATTTAGTCAAGGGAAGGACATTAAGGAAAATAAAGCCAATATCAAACCAAGAAAAGTCAAAAGAAGCAATAAAAAAGCCCGTTTTTTTAAAGCTGGAAGTCGAAAAGGTAGAGTTTAGCAGATACACAAACATATTAAGGGTTTCTGGAATTATTAAGGAGTCATCTGAGGAGATTCCCTTAGGGGAGCACCACACTTTCAATGTTGATGAGAACACTGCAATTACAATAATAAAACAGCAATGGCTTAGATACCAGCTCGATAAACTCAAGGAAGCATGCGCCGAAAAAAAGAGCTCATTGCTTATATGCGTGCATGATAGAGAAGAGGCCTATTTTGCATTATTCAAAAAATATGGTTATGAAATTTTAGCTCATATCCAAGGAGAAGTCCAAAAGAAAAGAGAAGAAAACATAAAGAAAGAAAATTTCTACTTAACTATAATCAACAAAATAAAAGAGTATGTTGAAAGATATAATATAAAACAAGTAATTTTGGCTTCTCCAGCATTTTGGAAAGAAGATTTGATGAAAGAGCTAAAAGATAATGAACTAAAACAAAAGATGATCCTTGCAACTTGCTCTTCAGCAACAAAAAACGGCATAGGAGAGGTTATAAAAAGGCCTGAGGCAAGAGAAGCTCTAAAGCAGGAAAGAGCAGCAAAAGAAATCAATAAAGTAGAGGAGTTATTCACAGAAATTGCAAAAAATAATCTTGCAGTATATGGATTAAAGGAAACAGAAAATGCTTCAATGATTGGGGCTGTAAAAGAGCTCTTAATCACAGACAATTTCATACAAAAATCGAGAAGCGAAAATTTTTATCCTCAAGTTGAAAACATAATGAAAACAATTGACAAGATAAAAGGGGAGGTTGAGATAATAAGCTCTGAGCATGAAGGCGGCAAAAGATTAGACGGATTGGGAGGTATAGCTGCAATATTGAGGTTTAAGATAAATTATTAAGAAAATTTTAAAAAGACTTTATTTTAATTAGGGTAGCATATAAAAAAGAGGTGCATAATGCCGGAATTTATAGACTCAATTCTAAAAGAAAACAGAGTGTTCTATCCATCTGAGGAGTTCAGCAGAAAAGCCCACATTAAAAGTATGAAAGAATACTCAAAGCTATATAAAAAATCAATTGAGAATCCAGAAGCATTTTGGGCAGAAAAGGCAGAGCAATTGGATTGGTTCAAGAAATGGGATATTGTCTTAAGAAATGACATGGGTTTTTTCAAATGGTTTGAAGGCGGCTATCTTAATGCAAGCCATAATTGTTTGGATAGAATTATCAAATCAGGAAGAAAAAACAAAATAGCTCTTATATGGGAATCAGAGTCTGGAGAAACCAAAACTTATACTTACGAGCAGTTATTAAAAGAGGTATGCAAATTAGCAAATGTTCTCAAGAAAAAGGGTGTTGGCAGAGGTCATATTGTTGAAATATACATGCCAATGATTCCTGAGCTGCCAATTGCTATGCTTGCTTGCGCAAGAATTGGAGCAGTTCATTCTGTTGTATTTTCTGGTTTTAGTTCTGATGCATTAAAAGACAGAATACAAGATTCAAAAGCAGAATTATTGATAACAGCAGATGGAAGTTTTAGAAATGGAAAGGTATATCCTCTGAAGGATAATGCTGATGCTGCTTTAAAGGAATGCCAAACAATAAAAAAGGTTATTGTTGTAAGGAAAGCTAACAATAAGATTGATATGATTAATGAGAGAGATTATTGGTGGCATGAATTGATTAATGAAAAGGGCATAAAAGATTTTTGTGAGCCAGAAAGCATGCATTCTGAAGAATCATTGTTTATTCTTTATACAAGCGGCACAACAGGCAAGCCAAAGGGAATTTTGCATACACAGGCAGGCTATTTGCTTTACGTTTACCAGACTTTCAAATGGATTTTTGATATAAAAGACAATGACATTTACTTTTGCACAGCAGACATTGGATGGATTACTGGGCATTCATATATTGTTTATGGCCCATTATCAAATGGTGCAACTGTTGTAATGTACGAGGGCTCACCCACATTCCCAAATCCGGATAGGTTCTGGCGAATAATTGAAAAGCACAAAGTTACAATTTTTTATACAGCGCCAACTGCAATAAGTGCATTGGCAAAAGAAGGAGATGATTGGCCAAATAAATGTGACTTAAGCAGTTTAAGATTGCTTGGCACTGTAGGCGAACCAATTAACCCAGAAGCGTGGATGTGGTATTATAAAGTGATTGGAAAGGAAAAATGCCCTATAGTTGATACGTGGTGGCAAACAGAAAATGGAGGCATATTGATAACACCACTGCCAGGAGCAACCCCACTTAAGCCGGGCTCTGCAACAAAGCCATTTTTCGGAATAGTGGCAGATGTTCTAAGAGAGGATGGAAGCAAAGCAAATGTTAATGAGGGTGGTTACTTAGTTATAAGAAATCCATGGCCAGGAATGCTAAGAACTATATGGGGCGATCCTCAAAGATACAAGCACACATACTTTGAAAAATTTGGAGTTTATCTAACAGGAGACAGCGCAAAAATAGACGAAGATGGTTATTTCTGGATTATGGGTAGAATTGATGATGTGATAAAAGTTGCCGGTCATCGCATTGGAAGTGCTGAGGTTGAAAGCTCTTTAGTTAGTCATGAAGCTGTTGCTGAAGCTGCTGTTGTTCCATTTCCGCATGAAATAAAGGGACAAGCAATTTATGCTTTTGTAGTTCTAAAGAAGGGTCACAAAAAAAGTGAGGAATTAAAAGAAGAATTAAAAAAACATGTTGCACAGCATGTTGGTCCAATTGCAAAGCCAGATAAAATACAGTTTGCAGATGATTTGCCAAAAACAAGAAGCGGCAAGATAATGAGGCGCATTTTAAAAGTGATTGCAGAAGGAAGCGCAGAATATGGCAACATAATGACATTGGCTGATCCAAGTGTTGTGGAAGTTCTGGCTAAAAATAGGATAAATTAGCTATGAACTTCCAAAACATCGAAAATCCTGATTTTCGGGCTTTGAAATCAGATGGTTGTGAGCGAGTTTGCTCACTCGCATGTCACTGATTTCAAAACATTTAAATATTAGCTCTTTATATAGTGTAATAACTTATCAGTTAATATAATTAATTACCATTTTATAATGAAATTACCACTAACTGATAAAAAATAACAACATTTTAATAGTAGCGTTTTTTATCCCCTACACAATAATAAAAAGGGGGTGTGTTTACATGATAGTTAAAGAAGAATTTTTGAGTAGATTAAGAAGGTTCTTTTCATTGAACCTATATGAAGTCAAAATCTGGACTGCTCTGCTTAGCAGAGGGGTTTCAACAGCAGGAGAGCTGAGCGACATAGCCAATGTCCCAAGATCGAGAAGCTACGATGTTCTTGAATCTCTTGAGAAGAAGGGATTTGTTATAATGAAACTTGGCAAGCCAATAAAGTACATAGCTGTCCCGCCTAAAGAAGTTGTGGAAAGGGTAAAGAAAAATGTCCAAGAATACGCAAAGGATGAAATAAAGAAATTAAGCGACTTGAAGAATAATGATATAATTGACGAGTTAAGCACATTGCACACACAAGGAGTTGAGCTTGTAGAGCCCGCTGATTTAAGCGGCTCTTTAAGGGGAAGGCATAACTTATATAATCATTTGGAATTGACAATTAGGAATGCAGAAGAAAGTGTAACTCTGATGACAACATCTCAAGGATTTATGAGAAAGGTAGAGGGCTTAAAGCCAACTTTTGAAAAATTAAAGAAAAGAGGGGTAAAGATAAGGATAGCTGCTCCAATTACAAAAGAGGCTATGTCTGCATTAAAAGAGCTTCAAGGTGTTGCGGAAGTAAGGAATACAGACACAAAGGCAAGATTCTGCATTGTTGACGGCAAGGAGATAATCTTCATGGTCTTGGACGATAATGAAGTGCATCCAACTTATG
>JACPMP010000045.1 GCA_016185915.1 Candidatus Woesearchaeota archaeon | reverse complement strand
GCTTGAATGTCCTTTGTGTGGAACTGAATTAGAGCAAGAATCAGATTATTGTCCAGAGTGTGGTGAGACATTAAAAAATAAAAATTGAGCTAATTCTCTCATTTTAAGAGTGATTTAAATGGCAGAAGATAATACCAAAAAGAGTTTGAAATATTCGCTCTATGATGGAGCTGCATTCGCTGTTATGGACGGCATGACAAATTCGTTTCTAACGCCTTTTGCGATTGCGTTAAATGCCTCTGTAAACTTGATTGCGGCATTAACTTATGTTCCTCAGCTCGTCGGGGCTTTTGTACAGCTATTCGCAGTTAAGATTGTTGAGATATTAAAAGACAGAAGGAAAATATTAGTTGCAGCATCTTTTATGCATGCTTTCTTGTGGATTCCCCTATTGCTGATTCCTTATCTAAGTCCAGATAGGAAATACCTCGTTATTGCATATGTCTCACTACAAACAATGCTTATTCAATTAATGCAGCCGATTGGAAATTCTTTGCTTGGCGATATTGTGCCAAAGTTTGAGCGCGGCAGATTTTTTGGGCTTCGCAATAAAGTCGTTGGAGCAGCATCTTTCATTGCAACTTTAATCGCAGGGTTTATACTTAACTACTTTTCTCCAAAAAACCCATTTCTTGGCTTTGCAATTTTATTTTCGTTAGCATTCATCACTAGACTTATTTCTGGTGTGTTCAAAACAATGATTTATGACCCAATGCCTGATACGGAACACGCGGAAAAATTCTCTCTTTTTGATTTTGTAAAAAGAATGGACAAAACAAACTACGGGCATTTTGTGATTTATGTTGTTTTGTTTAAGTTTGCTACATACATTGCAGCTCCATTCTTCGCTGTATATATGCTAAGGAATCTGGGATTTAGTTATTGGCAGTTTACCATTCTTGCAGCAGCAGAATTGATAGCAAGCTTTATTGCAGTGGGCATTTGGGGCAAACTGATAGATGAGCGAGGCACAAAGTTTGTTTTGTACATAAGCGGAATGCTTACTCCATTAATTCCTTTGTTATGGCTATTCTCAAAGAATTTTTATTATCTTATTCTGGTTGAAATATTTTCAGGATTGTCATGGGCTGGTTTTAACCTTAGCGCATCCAACTTCATTTTTGACGCTGTAAAGCCCGAAAACAGGGTGAGATGCATTGCTTATTACAAATTTTTTGAGGGGATTGCAATAGTTTTGGGCGCTGCCTTAGGCGGATTTTTGATAAATCATTTGCCAATGTGGATATTCGCCTCTACAATTTTACTAGTGTTTTTGATTTCAGGCGCTTTAAGATTAATCACCTCGCTGACTTTGCTTCCGACATTAAAAGAGGCAAGATTAATTGAGCTAGACATTGAGCATTCTTTCTTCAAGAGGTATCTAACAATAAGGCCAAGTGAGGGAATCATCTTTGAGGTTATTGGAAGATATAAAAAAATTAAGGAGAAAATAAAGCAAACGAGCAAGAAATTGGCATTTGACAAGGAAAAAATAATTGAAAGCGGTGAAAGTGAAACTTATAATAAAAAATTGATGAAGTTTATCGGTAAAGATATTTCGCCAAAAAAAGAAGAGCATGAGCTTACAGACATGCACGAAATAGAGCATATAACTGAGGAGATTGAGAAAGGGAAGATAAAAAATGAAAAATAATTTTATGATGTTGGAATTATTTTGATTCCTTCTTTGTCTTTTGTTAATGTTCCATGCTTCCCAGCAGAAATATTGTATTCGTCTGCTATATCGCTTGGAATTCTGACTGCAATACTATTTCCCCATTTTGCAAAAGTTATATCTTTTGCATTTCTTAATTTTCTGTATTTGCTTGCTAAAACTTTTAATTGTTTCATATTCATGATTTCTTCTCCACATTCTGAACATTTGTAAGATTCAAACTCTATTCCATCCTGTTCCATAATATCTTTTTTCTTTTCCATTTTTCCTTTTTGACAAACTGGGCACTTCATTTTTAATTACCTCGTTCTATTGTTTTGATTATTATACAATAACCTAAATCCTCTCCAACACATATTATTGAACCTTCTTTGCCTCTTTTGACAAATTTGATTCCGTGCTTTCCAAATCTTTTTACTTTGCCTGTGTGCAAGACGTCATAAACTTGGTCTGGAAAGGCAATTTCTCTTTCCCTTGCTCTTTTAACAGCATGAACTTTGATGACAATTGGCTTACCTTGAAAGTAAATGTCATTCATTCTGTAGATACTTGGATATACATGTATATAAATGTTTTGGTTTTAATTGCTTGGTTTTTGTACAATTTAAGAAAAACTTATATTCTAAAGATATTCAGCATAATACTAATGCCAACAACCAAAAAAATAATCTTAATTTCAAGTTTAGTAATTATAATTGTGATAGCAACAATTGTTTACATCAATGCACCTAGAAAGAGTCCCGTTGAACAGCTACTTCAAGATGCTGGAGCATTTATGCAACCGCCTCCAGAAGAATATGGATACACTTTTGGTAAAAAGATAATTGATACACTACTACCTAAAGAAGATGTTTTAAAACTGGTGCCTTCATCGGCAGATTATGGAGAATTGGGTGCAATATTGTGGGATTATAGGGATAGGGGAAAGATATTATCATATTCAGAATCGTTAGATTTAGGTTCCGGAAGTATGTTTAACATTCGGATAGATAGGCCAGATGGAATAAAATTACGCTATAAGATTGTGATAGGAACAGATATGAGAAATTGGGAATTAATTAAAAAAGAAACCAGTTGGCCAGAAGATGACCCTTTTAAACGTGCATATGTGCTTGTTCAAAGAAGAGGCGAAAAAGGACGAATGGCTGGGTTAGTATTTTTTGAGGGAATGGTGGTTCAAATTGATATCAAAGGCAATGTTAACGATGATTCCATAAAGAACCTTGAGGAAGTTACTTGGTTAGTTAAAGATAGGGTGCCATCAGTATATGTAGAATATTTACAAGGAATTTCAGAAGGTCCATTATTTAAAGACAATCCAACATTATCACGACCTGATTTACCAGACCCTGACTTACAATAAGTATTGGGGTGCCCTTTCTCAAAGTTGAGAGAATTCCCTTGTAAAAAGTGGAAACTTAAATTTAATTGCATTAACATAAAAAGACTCTTTAAGTTCATAATCCTTATTTTGAAAACCAAAAAATATTTATTATTCAAGATTAAATCTATTGTTTAGATGAAAAATGCCATTAACATCATTATACACTTGCTCTCGATGCAAGAAGGAATTCAATTTTGATAATATAAAATATGATAGCGACAATAGATTGATTTGTGTTGAATGCCTTGAGAAGCAGAAAGCAATAGAAAAAAAGGAGAAATCAAAGCTGGAGAAAGCTGAAGAAGGCGAAGCAATCAATTTCATTTGTGTAAGTTGCAGGTTCAAATTCTCAGTCAGAAAGGGCTCGCCTAAAGCAGTAAAATGCCCATACTGCAGCAAAACAAGGTTGATGTTAGTCAAGAAATACAAAGATGAGAATGACTTGATAAAGGATGCTTCTGATCCGAGGTTTGATTATTAGTGATTAGTTATGCTCTTTTTAACTTGTTCGCTTTTTTCAAATCTTCAACAACTTTTTTGAAAATCATCCGATAACGCTCATTAGATTGCCTAAACTCTTCTTTGAGTCTTGCTGGAAGGTTAGGCATTCCATGGTAAAATCCAGTACTCTTGTCACGGTCAGGAAAACGGAGGTTAACTATTGCTTCTCCTGCAATACATTCTTCATAAGGGACACCATCATAAACACACCCCTTTCCATCTTCTGTTTTCTTCCATTTTCTTAATGTAAAACTACTTTCTCCGTAAAACCACATTTCTTCTCGGGTTTCTGGATTATGAATCACCGCTTGGTCTAAGGGACCTGAAATACTTCCTTTCACTCCACTGTCTAGATACATATCATAATCAGGAAATTTAATTGGAGTCACTTTTAATTTGGCTGCTTCTTCCCATGAGATACCTTAGTTTCTAAAGAATCAAAGTCTAAGGCACTAACTTCCACTCTTCGTCCATCAATAATCCCATTATAAAGTATTGGTTTTTCATTGCCAACAACTCTGCCTTCATAAGCAACTCTGAAGTATTCCCGAAATAATTCTGTGTCAGATGGACTTCTTGGCAGGATTTGAGTTATTATCGCGCCGATAGGGCCGCCAAATAAAAGTGTCGCTATTCCCGCTCTTACAAATCTTCGCCTGGATGATGTGTGCATTTTCTAATGTAATATTTGCATTCCACTATTTAAATTTTTTTATTTTATAACCACTATCGAATAGTGTATTTTTTATTGTTGATATTCAATTAATCCTTTCCATATAGAAGAAAATTAACTTTTTACTTTATTTGTTATAGTATACCAGTATACAAAATAGTAATATTTATATACTAGTTAATATATTGACAATACTCCAATTTTTAAAATTGTGATAAAGATAGTTAAAAAAATCTAAGTTGAGGTGAGTAGAATGGCAATGGATT
>JACPMP010000044.1 GCA_016185915.1 Candidatus Woesearchaeota archaeon | reverse complement strand
TCATGCACATTAATTGTAAATTGCCAATTTGGGATTTTTAATAAACTCTTTTTGTCAATGTTAAGATATTCAGAAGCATCAAACATTTGAATTCCAACTAAAAATCCTTCTTTATCAACATCAACAACCAGATTATCCAATAATTCTATTGATTTGTCATATTGCCTTCCTTTCAGCTTAAAGAATAGAATATCATTTTCGTAATCGTAATCTACTTCCCCTTTTCCTTCTAATTTTTTTTGCACCATCGTTATATTCTAGGCATTTCGCTTTTTTCTGGCAAATAAAAAGTAACTATTTTAATCTTGTCTGGCTTTATATCAATTATAATTCTTAACGCTTTTTGCTTGTCATAGTCATAAAACACAGCATAATTGAGATTGTATTGTATGCCTACCAAAATAGGCACTTTGCTGGTTAAATACTCCTTAAGCACTGATTCTTTAAAAATCTTTCTTTCTTCTTCATTGAGACGGAAAAATGTATGCTCGGTTGTTATAATCTGCTCTTCTGTATAACTTTTGATGATATCTAAGAATTTGTCTACACTAATTTTCCTTTCTATTCTGTGTCCTTTTATCATTATATGTCCGTAAGTTAAGTCACACTATAAAGATTTTTCTTTTAAGAATTTTATGCCCCTGCGGGGACTCTCATTGAAAATTCTTGGTGTTCCAATATTGAACCCCGTTCACAAGGTATCTGCCAAAATTTTTTTTGACCGCAACCTCGCATTCTATTTCGGCGCACCGAAATACCAGCGAATTCCGCAAGGAATTTCAGCGCGTAATCCGGTAAACTACAGGGGCAATAATTTGAAGATTAAAAATATTGTTTATAAAGGTTTGTTAAAAAAATTTATTCAAAAATTTCAATAATAAGCATAACATTAAAAAAATAAACAATTCAAAAAATTTCAAACAATAACAAGAGCGACTTTGTAATTTCACAGGTGCAGAAAGTAAACCGCTTTTAATTTTTTAATGTAAGGTATAGGCGAGGCGTTGCGATGTGGCAAGACAGCGACGCCGAGCAGTAAAGTGTGTGCCGAAGGCACGGATTGAAAAATTTTTGAGTCGATTATATTACTATCTTTATTCCCCCCAATCTCTTAAAGAAATTTGCCCCTTTCTCTTGTTTTCTGGCACTTCAAATTGTTCTTGACCAATCTGCTTCTTGATGCTTAAAGCGACTTTATCACCCAGTAGCTGGCTTAATGTGGCTAAATCAGCATTTCTAATGTCTTTGATATCCCTTAACCTATTTCTGAATAACGTTCTTGCCCTGACTCTTCCAATATTCTCCAGTCTAACTAAAGGCAATAATTCCTCTTTAACACCATATTTCAGCCTTAGCCTTAATTTTACAATTTCTTTGATTAAGGATTGGTAATGCAATATCCTGCTTATTTCCTCTGCTGCATAAAGAAGCCAGTCTGCAATCTCAAGCTTAGCCCTTAATTCGCCTGGCCTGATGTTGTATTCCTCCAGCAAAAATTCCTCATCCTGCTCATTTACCCATTGGTTAAACATAAAAGCTGTTTTTACAGAATTCAAAAAATCCTCGTATTCGGGCTCGTACATTGACGGCTCATTCTCAAGCAAAAAGTCGCTGAATTCAAGCATTGCCTCTTGCATTTTGTCATATTCCCTAATCCCGACTCTCAACAAAGGCCTTATCTCTAAAGTATGGGATATCATCTGCAAAAATGAAAATGCATCAATCCTTTTATCCGAGGCATTTCTCATGCATGTAATAATAAAATAAGCTGTTAAGGGATCAATATAAAGCTCAGCAACCCTTTTTCCCATCAAGGTCGTTTTAAATTTTTCATCTTCCAGCTCGTTAGCGCTTGAAAACTCATCTCCAGAGCGCATTATTAATTCCCATTCATCAAGCATGTCAATAACTTTGCTTATTGTAGCATGCAGCCTTCTTAAATCCTTGAATTGGTGGGCGTAAAATGTTTTATCGAAGAAATCAAAAAGCTGTTTTTTTGCTGTTGTAAAGTTGGAAGCTATGAGTGACAAAACATAGGTTCTAAGCACAGGCTCAACAGCCAATTTTGAATAAATCTCTTCAGGCAAGCCATTTAGGTATCTTTCTTCTATTTTTTCCTTTTCTGCTTTTGTTAATGCAATTGCAATTGATTGCCCCTCTTTGTCGTAATTTGGTCGTCCTGCTCTTCCAGACATCTGCAAGTAATCCAAAACAGGAATCCAAGTCAATCCATGCAAAGTGTATCTTTTCAAGTCTTTTATTATTGCCCTGAAAGCAGGCAAATCAACCCCATAAGCTAATGTTGGCGTGCAACAAATGATTTTTATCGTGCCATTCCTGAAATTTTCTTCGATAATGTTTTTTTGTTCTTGAGTCAAGCCAGCATGGTGGAAAGAAATTCCTTTTTTCAAGCAGAAAGCTAGTCTTTCGCATTGCTTTGTTGGCCTTGAAAGAGCATTTAACGCTTCGTCTGCCAATTTTTTGAAACTTTCATTATCGCTCTTTATTTTCTTTGAAATTTCCTCAGCAGTCTTCTCAGCAGATTTTTTTGTATTCGCAAATATCAAGGCCTGCTTTCCAATCTTTAGGGTGTCTAGCGCAATG
>JACPMP010000025.1 GCA_016185915.1 Candidatus Woesearchaeota archaeon | reverse complement strand
GGATAGTTATGCTTATGCAGCACAAAATTCATCATTAGCCTTGAAATCCTGCCATTGCCATCGCTGAATGGATGAATCGTTACAAACTTCAAATGAACCAATGCAGCTAAAACTACTGGATTCAGCTTGCTTTTATTTTTATTGTACCAAATAAAAAATTCATGAAGAAGTGCATCTAGCTCTACTGGAATTGGCAACTCTACTTTACTTCTAGCTATAGCTACTTGATGCTTTCTTATTACTCCTGCAATATCTGGCTTAGTATCTTGTAAAAGTAGCTTGTGCCAATGAAGAACCGTAGGAAGGCTTAAGTCTTTCTTATGCCCTAACATCTCATAAAATACCTTCTTATGCGCCTCCGCCTCTTTTACATCTTCAATTGGCTTATTTCTTGGCGTGATGTGCTGCTGCAGCAAATCCGCTGTTTCTTTCAAGGATAAGGTGCTGCCTTCTATCCTGTTGGTATTGTAAGTAAATTTGACCATGAACGATTCAATGTATTTCTCTTTAGCAGAAGGCGGATATTTAGAAAAGTCTTCACTAAATTTTCTCTTAATAGCCTCAAGGCTTTTTTTGTATTTTTCTAAGAATATGCTATGCATGAATTTATCTTTGATTAGCTCTATGTCTTTTGGCGCTTCTGAGCCAAGATATTTTCTTTTATTCCTGAACCTATTGCCCTCTCTTATCGTGTGCTCCAGATAATAGTACTTTTTCCCGTTTACTTCCTTGATCCTTAGATTAACCATACTTGATTGTATACGTCACATATATATAAATTTTGCTATTTTTTAAGAAATGTGACGTAAAAAGTCATGTTCTGTCCGTCTATTGGCTTAGTGCCTAAGATGTTAGAATACCGCTCCCGCATTTTAATAATAACTTTCTAAATGTCCATTTCTGTTAACCGCTACATGGCAAAGTCGCAATAGGCGGCGCTTTGGTATGAAGAGATTGTAGATAAACTTAAGATAGATTAAGCCACTAAATATTTAAAAAACCACAGATTACCCCCATTTATGCCTAAAACAATTTTATTAAGATTAAATCCAACTCCTATGAGGTGGATTAATTTCAAAATAAAGTTAAAATCTTGGTTGGTTTGGTCTAAGTTAAAATATATGATTTTACTAATAATCTTCTTTTTAAGTTCGTTTTATCTTTTATTTCTAGTAAAAAGTGGATTAGACAAAAGGGTTCTTATTGATAATACAAGGTACTTCTTTAGCGCAGCAGCTCAATCGCTAGCGGCACTAATAGCTTTGATATTTGTTATTTATAATCTGGTATCTTTAAAAATTTCAAATTATGAATTAATATTTAAACAGCATTATCCTCAGTTTCTTACCGAATATCATAATCTAAATACAATTAAAAAGTTGATTATCCTATCAGGTATAACTATAGTATCTTTATTGGTGTCCTTATTGTTTATTTTTGATAATCTATATATGTTGTTAGTGTTAATATTATTTAATTTGTTCTTACTATACTTTTCTGTATTGGATTCCTTACACTTCTTTTTGCATTCTCTATCAATTTCAGGCAAAGATAAGTTTTTTGAAGATGCTAAAAAATTGTTGGAAAATAAAGTACATTATGACATATTAGTAGATGTACGTAATAATATTGAAGAATTTAATGAACTACTCGAATTAGAAGATTATAGTTATATAAAACATGATAAACAAAGAATCAATCTCTTATTTAGCTCTATCTTAGTTGGATTTGGAAAACAATTAAAAAATGAAGAGTGTATGGGAGATTCTCATTATTACGATGAATTCACCAATACTTTAGAAATGTGGGCTATTAAAAAGGAATTATATGAAGCTTACCAACCCACTTTTTATAGCTTTAGAGATAACTTCAAATCACATATTTCTATGTGTATAAATGATGAGCATTGCATAAAATATATCCCAGAGTTAATAAACATAGTTGTGAAAATGTTAGACGTATTTAACAGAATTAACAGACATAATATGTATGAATCTTATTTAAAGTTATTCCAAGAAATTCAAATTCAAATTAAAAATGTAAAAGACCCAAGAGTAAACTTAAAATATTGTCGTTTATCTGAACTTGCAGACAGTATTGCAAAAAATGCTTTAAATAACTATGATTTATTCATAAAATTGTTATACAATTTAAAATTAAGTAAAAAACTAAAAATAGGATATTTACAAGAAATTGTTAATAAGTTTAAATATTATTATGGAAAAAATTTAGAAGAAGTATTCTTTCAGCAAAGGTTAAAAGAACTAAAAATAAATAAATATGAATATTCTAATATAAAGAAAGATACAGAACATTATTTAGAAATAATTCATCGAGAAATTAATAAGTTGAAAAATAATAAATAAGTACATAAAGATTGTGTATTTCCTATTTGTCTAAAATATCATGGAAGAGGAAAAAATAGAAATATCTTGCATAGGTTCAGCATACATACAACCGATACTAGATTTATATTCTAAAATAAGTAAAGAAAAATTTGATAGAAAATCAATAATTAGAACGTCATTTATGGAGAACGGTTATTCAGTATCTGTAGTAGCCTTAACCGCTTTTTGTATAGAATCTTTCACTAATAAGCTTAAATATCATAAAAAGCGTGATACTGACTCCACATTAGATTTTCTAAAAAAAGAGTACCCACAATATAAAGAGTTATACGAAAACTTAAATGAATTGATTACATTAAGAAATGCCATTGCACATAATCATATTTGGAAGATAAGCTACAAGGTAGATGAACTTTACAATGAGAAAGATATAGAAAAAACTCTTTTAGATGGTTATGGGAAGGGGGCTTTTAATGAAGTAGTTGATAAAAAAGAAAAAGTAACGAAAAAACTACGATTAAGAATTATACCTACTAGGATAGGAGTTCCAGAAGCAAAAGCCGCCATATCCATATTACATCAATTTTCGAATTTTTTAGATAAAGAAGGATTCAAACTAATATCTAACTGGTACTTTGAGTATGATGGTGACAATAAAAAATTGAAGGAGATAGTAGAAATAATAAAAAGAGAAGGAAATTGAGAAATAGGTGTCAATAGTATCTTAATTCCAAGACACTCAAGTATATAATGGTTATTGTTAATTATTTATCGTATTTAACTACAAGTCTATGTTCGTGTCCTCCGCATATTTCCACAAAACCTTTTTAAACCGTCCTCTTATTTTCTCGTAAAAATGATAGAAATCTGCACAATTGGCGGCTATAATGAAGTCGGAAAAAACTCAACAGCGATAAAGATTGACAATGAAGTTTACATTCTCGATTTGGGTATTCATCTTGAAAATTATGTAAAATACACGGAAGATGAGGACATAATTGATATAAATCCTAATGAGTTGATGAAGGCAGGCGCTGTTCCTGATACTTCTGCCATTGGTGACTGGAAAGACAAAGTTAAGATGATTTTGCCTACACACGCGCATCTTGACCATCTTGGAGCTATTCCATACCTTGCAAACAATTTCAAAACTCCAATTATGGGCACTCCATTTACAACAGAAGTGCTTAAAGGGATTCTAACAGAAGACAAAATTAAGCTAAACAGCAAGATAAAAAGCATGTCTGCCAATTCCTCTTTTCAAGCATCAAATAACGTCAAGATTGAGTTTGTGCACA
The DNA here is from genome assembly GCA_016185915.1 of Candidatus Woesearchaeota archaeon. Classification (GTDB taxonomy): domain Archaea; phylum Nanobdellota; class Nanobdellia; order Woesearchaeales; family GW2011-AR4. The sequence continues at coordinate 1,027 of JACPMP010000025.1, read as the reverse complement.
TGACGCACTCAACTCCGCATACTGTGATGATTGCCTTGCATACAAAAGAAGGAATTATCCTGTATGCAAATGACTTCAAGTTTGACTTGTTTCCCACTCTCGGCAAAAAGCCGAATTTCAAAAGATTGGAAGAGTTTGGAAAGCAGAAAGTGCTTGCTTTGATATGCGACTCAACTTATGCCGCTGATGCCAGAAAAATGCCGTCTGAGTCAGTTGCAAAGCAAATGCTGAGAGAAGTAATGCTCGGAATTGACTCAAAAAACAAGCATGTTGTTGTTACAACCTTCTCCTCCCACATTGCGAGATTAAATTCGATTGTTGAGTTTGGCCAGAAGATGGGAAGGAAAATAGTTTTTATGGGACGCTCAATGGCAAAGTATGTAAGAGCTGCGGAAAGCACAGGCATAGCAAAGTTTACAAACAGAGTAGAGGTTTTGAAGTTCAGCGGGCAGATAAAAAGAAAGCTGAAAAAAATTGCAAAAGAAAGAGGCAAGTATTTGATGGTTGTTACAGGGCATCAAGGCGAGCCAAAATCAACGCTTGCAAAGATGATGAACGGCGAGCTTAAGTTTAATTTTATGCCTGAAGACCATACTATATTCTCATGCAGAACAATACCCACTCCAACAAATATTGCAAACAGGGAAAAGCTTGAAGCAAATTTAAGAAATTTTAATGTAAGAATATTTAAAGACATACACCAAAGCGGGCATGCTGCAAGAGAAGACTTGAGGGACTTGATAAATCTTGTAAAGCCGCAGCATATTATTCCGGCGCATGGCGAGCCAAGGATGCTTTCTGCATTGTCAGACTTGGCAACAGAAATGGGCTACAAAAAAGGAAGCAATGTGCATGTCATGGGTAATGGGGAAAGGATAAAACTTTAAACAGTATCTCCTAAATAGAATTCTTCACTCATAAGTTTAAAGAAAAATCCATGCAGAAGTTCTGCATAGATTCTTCTTCCCATGAAACCTACTACGATATATAAGACACAATTTAGAAACTTCCTAAAAAAGCTTTCGGT
>JACPMP010000048.1 GCA_016185915.1 Candidatus Woesearchaeota archaeon | reverse complement strand
TACCTGTTGCTGCAGCTACTGGCGTAGCAACTGTCAATTGGTTGTTTACCTTCTTTACAGTTACCTTTGTGCCTTTCAAGTTTGCTTTGTAGTCTTTGTAGTTGGAAACAACTGCTGCTGTGTTTCTTGTGTCAACAGCTCCGTATCCAGCTATTAGCATTGCTACATTTCCGTTGGCATGTTCCCATAACTGAATCATACCTTCTCCAGGTGTGAATCCTGCAGTACAATCAGCTGGATTTCCCATTACTGTTGCTGCTGCTGCGTTAGCACAAGGACCTCCAACAAGGATTGTATTCTGAGCCTTTACATCAGACACTTCTGATGCTAGCTTTGCAGCTCCAACTTGGATTCTTTGGACTGTTACTGCATCTGTTGTTGCTGCTCCTGTCTCTGCAAACGTTGTACCTGTGGCTGCGATGTATACCAACGCATATCTCTGTGATTCTGGGTAGTCTATCTCAAATGAGCCAGGCTCGCTTGATGGTGACTCTCTTTTTATAAATGCACCATAGGTAGTATATGCATATTGTACGTTTGTCTCTCCATCAGGTGTTCTTTCAGCTAATCTTTGTCCTTGCTGACCAGATGTAGCAGCTGTCAATACTGCAATTGCAACCTTTGTGCTTGAGTCAGCAGTTATGTTGACTCCATAATCGATTGGTCGTATATTCTCGTAAGAATCTTTTGCATTGCCATCAAATAATGAATCTGGTGTTTTGATGGTCAAAATTATAGCGCTAGGTTCAGCATCTGCTGCACCTGAACTCATGTTAATTAACCCAATCTCAGCACCATATCTCGTGGTGATATTGACAAACGAGTCATTAACCCCATTAGTAGCTCCACTAGCGTCCAAGTCAACTCTTATGTTGAAGTCATTTGCTCTTATGGCTGAAACGTTGTATACCCTGAAGTCAGCACCGCCTACTTTTAAGGTAGCCAATTGCTGCTCTGCCTCGCCTGTTCCTGCTGTATATGTTTGCTCTATTGTCTTGCCGCTTCCCAAGTCTTTGAACTTAAGTACGGGGTTGTCAGCAGTTACTTTGTCAGCACCTTTGTATTGCAATATATATGTCTTCCTCTCTCCTCTCTTTCTTGCGCCATCTGTTACAACAAAGTAGTCATCTTTTGTAATTGTTTCATTTTCCCTGTTGATGAAGTCTTTCTCGTTATCTCCAAATTTAATTTTACTTGCTGTTACTGTTTTTGCAATTGGAACATCCACCTTGTTGCCATCTCCATCCACAAATTCAAGGTTGTACTGGCTTGAGCCGCTTGTCTTTAATTTTATTTTTTCTGTTTTTACTTTCTTCAATCCCTTGTATTCAATGTCCCAGTTTTCTGTAAACAATACTTGTGGCTCTGCAGCTGAACCACCTTCTTCCTTAATTGCATCACTAAGCTTTTTACCTGCTGCAACGAAGAAGTTGTCATCTGCAGTCATATTGACGTGTATCCTTGTTATCTTAAATGTAGAGTTTGTGTCAGAACCCTCTATGATTACTGTTGCGTCATCAATTGTATTATCGTCTACTTTTAGGGAGTTAGACGATACAACATCTGTTACGTCTGTATCCTTTAATTCTAGTTTATTTGCGCCAATGAAGAATGTTGAACTGTGGATACCTCCAGCATAGTCTTGGTACAATACATCAGTAACACCTACGCTTGTGCCATCTGCCAACTTGTCTGTGTCACCATCTTTCATTTTTCTTGTTATTTGGCCATTAATTACAAATTGTGCTTCATCAGAATCAACGAAGTTTAATGTTACTTCATAGTTTTTTCCGCCAATTGTATAAGTCTTTGTTGTTTTTTCTAACAAAGAGTCTTTTCCTGCTCCGCCCATTAAAGTTAGCACAACACTACTTCCAGCTGTTGTTGTCCTTTTTGCTGTTACAATTGTGTATTTTTTGCCAAACATGGTTATATCCCTATCTTGGTAATCCGTTAAGAATAGTCCTGTAGTTGATGCTGAGCCAGCTGAATCATCAACATCGCTTTCTAATGCTGTTGTAAATTCAATCAAATACCTTCCTATTTCCCTTCCTGATTTGAAGTATAGGAAATCTGCAGTTTTATCTGCATCATTTTCAGTGTAAATAACATAACCTGTGTCCAATGTTGTGCCCGCACCAGGTCCTAAAAGGTACAAATATTGGTTATAAGGTGAAGTTGCTTTACCAGTATCAATAGAACCAGATGCTAATGCCTTTAAATTGTTTTTGTCAACGTAAGTTGTAATGTTTCTTAATGTTTCTACTGTGTCAGCTGTATTGCCATCTTCACTTAATTCAAGATGATTAGATGTTGCTACTTGCCATGCATCGCCTTCAACTGAAACAGTTCCTGCTGCTGCTGCTTCAACTTTCTTTGTTGCTGCAAACTGCAAGCTTGCAATTATGTCAGAAATTCCGATAACATCTTCTGCTGCTGCTTTATCACCAACAACTAGAACTCCTTGAAATTTGCCATCTTTTATAAATGGTGCAGGGTAATTAGCCAAATCTACTGCTGCTGATGCCATTGAACTTAACATCACAGCTCCTATACCTAATGCAATCATCCTCTTTATAGCTTTTTGAAATCTCATCTTATAAACACCTCCAAGTGTTTTTTTTGTTTATCTTTATCGTATAATATTGCTGATGAATATTATACTATGTAGGAACACCTCTTATAAAGCGTTCTTAATCAACTAATTTAATATTATCCATATTTAAAGCTTTTGGTATTATCACATACTAAAAAATATATATTTTAGTATATAATTGGCAATTCCATATATGAAAATAATTGGCATTTTGTAGCATTTATATGTGTTTCTATTTCTTTCAATATTGTAATTGCATCTTGCAACTAGAATTGGTTTTAAGATAAACAATATTTAAATATAAAGACCATAAACCAAAATCTATGACAAAACAAACAATCTCCCTCTGCATGATTACAAAAAACGAGGAGAAAAATTTAACTGCTTCCTTGAATTCTGTTAAAGATGTTGTTGATGAAATCATAATTGTTGATACAGGCAGCACAGACAAAACAAAAGAAATTGCAAAAAAGTTTTGTGACATGCGAGTGAGTTCGCGAACTCGCTCACAACTCACTGCAAAAATTTTTGATTTCAAATGGATTGATGACTTTAGTGCTGCAAGAAATGAAAGCATAAAGCATGCCACAAAAGACTGGATACTTGTGCTTGATGCTGATGAAATCTTAGATAAAGAAGGATGTTCGGCAATAAAGGACATAATTGAAGATAAAGAAGTTGATGGATTTTTATTTCTTCAAAAAAATTATACTAATGATTCTTCAGTTGCTGGATTTGTTAATGAGGAACACAAAAGAGAAAATGAAACTTATGCTGGATGGTATGGCTCGTTTATTGTTCGGCTTTTCAGAAATAAAAAGGGATATGCATTTGAAGGAACAGTGCATGAGCTGGTAGAGCCATCAATAGAAAATAAAGATGGAAAGATTGCAGCAACAAATATTGCATTGCGTCATTATGGCAATGCTGATTCATCAGTTGCAAAGAAAAAAAGACAGTTTTATCTTGAACTTTGCAAAAAGAAAGTAAAACAAAATCCTCATGCCAGTTCATATTATGAATTAGGCGTTTTATACAGGGAAAACAATAATTTTGATAATGCCATAAAATCTTTTGAGAAGGCAATTGAATTGAATCCACAGCACAGCATGGCATTATACGAAATCGGTGTCATTTATGAACAGCAAAAAAACTATGATGAAGCGATTAAAAATTATACAGAATCTTTGAGGATAAAGGAGAACAGCGAAGCATTTCAAAGCTTAGGTGTGTGTTATTTGAAGAAAGGAATGCTTAAGGAAGCATACAGAAACCTTGTAAAAGCCATGATGTTAAACCCAAACAAATATACTATATATAACAATCTTGGAGCTGTTTTGGAAAGAAATGGGAATTATGACTCAGCTATTCAAATGCTTGAAGTTGGCACAAAGTTAAATCCCAACAATCCAATTGGTTTCTACAATCTTGGCATTGTTTTTGACAAAAAAGGAGACTTTGGCAGGGCAATAGAAAGTTATGAAAAAGCAGTTGAGCTTGGGCATTCAAAAAGTGAAGAGATTAAAAAAAGAATAAAGCAATTGAAAAATATAATTGCAAATCTTCCAAGCTATAAGTATGGGTTTAAGGTGGGTGGATAGATGGATTTTGAGCGGATTTTTCGTACTTCAAGATTATTTTTTCTTAAATCATTTTGACTCTACTTTTTTTGAAAACACCTAAATATTCAGTAACTAATTTCTTCAATCGGTGGTTTTTCAGCAGATTTATGAAAAAATTATGAAACTCGCCATCATCACCAAATCTAATTTTGCCTTTGTCGTTTTTAATTGTTACCAAGTTAGAACCACCCAACCAAAAGTGCCGATAGTTTATAGATTTAATCTCTCTCGGGAAAATTATTACCCTCTTAAATGGGCTACAAAATTCGATAGAATTATTACTGTTTACTACTATTCTATACACCCTATAAAAATTGTAATATATAGGTAATATGTAGATTAGATAAGCGAGAACAAAAATTTCAAGAAAGAAGAGATAAGTATCTTTAACATTTTTTAGAATGTCAAAAAATAGCAAAATAATCATACACCCCAATAAGAAAACAAAAAAATTACCAATAATCATTCCCACAATACTTTTTTTATATACTGTTGTGCTTTGCTTTTCAATCATCTTATTAAAATTGTATCCACTTCATCCATCGCTCTAGTTTAAATTTTTTATTAATCACCCTTCCAAAATCTTATAAAACGTATAGTCACTATCGTTCCTAACTTTCTATAAAATATATGATTGTAGCTAACTTATAGATAACCAAAGCTAACCCTCCAGAATTTTATAAAAAGTCTACTCACTATCGTTCGTGACTTTCTACAAAATTTGTAATGAACTAACCTTCTAAAATCTTGTAGAAAGTATCCTCACTTCGTTCGGGACGTTTTAAAAATCCCGACTTGTTAAGATTCGAGGATTTTGTAAAACGTATCAAATATCGATGTATCGGTAATTGCCAGATGATAATCTACGTTTAGCTTGTTGCATACTTCCTCTATCTTGGCGCAGTGCTCATCAAGCTGCTGCTGATATCCCATTCTCAATCTTGGGCTTATAAAAGTGCGCAGCAAGCCCTTTGTTTCGCTGTCAATAAGCTTCATGTCGCCTTCCATCTTAAGCTCTTTCTCAACCCTGTCAAAAACTTGAATTATTTTTATATCATGGTCTCCAAGCAGATAGAATGCCTCTCTTATCTCATCAATGTTTACAAGAAAGTCTGATGCAATTACAAGCATAGACTTGCTGCCTATTACTTTCTTATACTGCCTAATTGTATCAAGAAGCTTGGAATATCCCTTTGGCTTTATCGAGTTTAAATGCTGCACCATTGCAGCAAGATGTGACATGCCTCTTCTTGGCTGGAAAATCTCCAAGGAATCTGCAAATGTGGAGAACTGGAACTTTTCATTATCTCTCAAGGCAAGATACGCAAAGCCCACCCCAATCATTGAAGCGTAATCAAACTTGCTGAATGGCTTGCCAAATCCCATTGAAGCGAGTCTTATATCATCGCCGGGCGCATAAATCCTGTAATCTTTGAAAGTTAAGCCCCTTCCAGTTGCTATTGATTTTCGAGGTCCTGCTAAATTAGAAGTAACTCTTTTGTTGATTACAAGATTAAATCTTGTTAATTGGTCAAGAAATGTAGTGTCAATCATTTTTTATTTTTTTCTTTTGTTTCTGGCATTATATCTCTCACTATTTAAAATTTTTAAAATTTTCAATCCGTGCCTTCGGCACATAAGTTAGTGCTCGGCAAAATTTGTTTTGCCATTAAATTTTGCCTCACCTGTAATATTCATTATATTAACTAAACAATCACAAGCGGGTACTTGCTTGCGAGAACGCTCGCTTCTCGCAAGCTCGCGTTCAGGTACCTTCTTCACTTTTGCTGAAAAAGGTCGCTCTCGTTTTGTTGGTTTTTAATTTTTATTTTGTGTATTGAATTGATTATATTGATTTCTTTTAATTATGATTCTTACTTAACTTTATCCAAAATCTGCTTTATCGCATCATCTTTTTACATTCCTTTTCTTTCCGCCTCAAAATTGAGGATTATTCTGTGCCTTAGTACAGGATAGGCAAGCACATTTAAGTCGTCATTGCTGACATGGTTTCTGCCTTGTATCAATGCCCTTGCCTTTGATGCCAAAATTAAGCCAATTGATGCCCTTGGGGATGCTCCATACTGGATAATCTCTTTGTTTTGCCTAGTTGCAAGAACAATCTTTACTGCTCTTTGCTTGATGTCATTGGCAATAGGCACTTGCCTTGTTAAGTTTTGCAAAGTCAAAAGATGGTTTTTGTTTAGCATAACCTTTAATTTCTGTTCTCTTGTTTCAGTTGCATACCTGTCAACAATCTGCAATTCTTGTTCATAAGTCGGATATGTAACATTAATCTTAAGCAAAAACCTGTCTGCTTGTGCCTCTGGCAATGGGTAAGTTCCTTCCTGCTCAATTGGGTTTTGTGTTGCAAGAACAAAAAACGGCAAGTCAAGCTTAAAAGTGTTTGTTCCTGCTGTCACTTGCTTTTCCTGCATTGCCTCTAACAAAGCTGATTGCGTTTTTGGAGTAGCCCTATTGATTTCATCTGCAAGCAAAACATTTGCGAAAACAGGCCCAGGCTGGAACTTGAATTGGCGCTTGCCAGAGGCCTCTTCTATGATATATGTGCCAGTGATATCAGACGGCATCAAGTCAGGCGTATTTTGTATTCTGCTGAACTTTAAGTCCATAAGCTGAGCAAGAGTCCTTACCATCAATGTCTTTGCCAATCCAGGGTAGCCCTCCAGCAGAGCATTCCCATCACATAAAATTGCTACCAGAATTTGCTCAATAGCACTTTCCTGTCCTACAATAATCTTGCTTGTTTCTTTCTGAAGCTCATCAAAAATCTGCTTGTAATTTTTCATATAATCGCCTCCAACGGCGAAGTCCGTTGACACCTTGCGGGACAGTGACATGCGAGGTTCGCGAGAAACCTCGCTCACCATTCGTCTGTCCCGAGTGCTCGCTTCGCTCGCAAATTTTTTCCTAATGTTTTACATCTTAGGGATAAATTCTTTAACCATAAGTTAAAAAATTTATCCCTCTGCCAATTTCTTGAAATAATTCTTTACCAATTCCTGCTGTTCTTGAGGAATATTTTCCTCATAAGCGACTGTTTCCCTTACCACCATCTCTTTAGGAAAAACAGTCTCAAATTTTTGTTTTTGCACATCTCCCTCTTCCTTTACATTCACTTTGAAGTCCACTGGTTTTAATCTGATGTTTAATTCTTTGTCGCCGAGCTTTGCAACATCGTCTTTGCCATAAATATCGTCGCTAGTGTTCAATTTAACAGCCACAAAATTGCCAACTCCCTTCAAATTTTTTGTATCAAATATATCGGGAACTTTGTGCTTTGCGAATTCTAAAAGCTTTAGATTCAAGGTTGTCGCAAATATTATCATAAATGAGAGCAGCATAACTGCAAATATTTTGTAAGACAATGTCTTTGGGTTAATAAACATAGATAGGCCGACATTTTTCATTTCACTTGTGACTTCATAGTCAAGCTCTTCAACAATCGGGTTGTCCAAATTTATGTTGTCTGCCGCTGTCCTTAATTTTTCCCGCAACGGAGCATACTTTCCCTCTACAATAAGGGGCTTGTAAGACTTAAAGCTCATATAAGAATAAAATCCAAGGTAAAGAAGAGCAGGCACTAAGGCATAGAGCGGGCGAAAATCAAGAATTGATAAGATAAGGTAGAACACCAAAAAAACTAAAGTAGTATTTACTATATTCTCGAACAATATTATCTCATTCAAAGTTCTGTTGATTTCCTTGACAACATTTGAAAATTGTTTCATTTCAACCTTTTTGCAAGCAAAAAGCTGTCGAATGTGAGCGAGTTCGCAAACGCGCTCACTCGCAAGTCAGCCAAAAACGCACCATCGCCTCTCACATTCGTTCGAGGCTGAATTGCTTTGAGCAATTCTTTTTTGTAATTTCATTTTAGCACGGATTTCCGCTAGCATCCACTTTATTTGCCACGCACTCATACTTATCTTTATATGGCTTGAATCTCACTACATCAGCCAACGCATTAGTTAAGTCTGCCGTCTTTCTTGCTAGCTCTGTTAATGTAGTTGATAATTGAACTTGGGACTGCTCTAATTTTGCAGTTGTGCTTGCTAAACTTGCTTTCGTGCTTCCTAATTCAACTTCTAACTTTTTCTTATCAGTTTCAAGTTGATCCCTCTCACTTTTTGTGTCGACAAATTTCTTGCTCAAGTCCTCTTCTTTCTGTTTTTTTAGCTGAAGCTGAATATTTGTCTCATTAAGCTGCCCTCGTTTTGATTCGAGCTCTTTGCCTACAGATTCAAGTTCTTTTAGCTTTATCTCAAAGCTTTTTGATACATTCTTAAAAGTAGTTTGATAATAAACTGTAAAGCCGCTGAACATCAGCAAGGCTGCAACTATCAAAAGGAGCAATCCAAGGTTCACGTCTTTTTTCATAAATGACATTTTATCGGTACTTAATCTTCAATTTTTGTTTATCAAGTTTGTTTATTTTGTATTTTTCAATGTTTATTTTTGAGTCAATTGTGAGCGAGTTCGCGAGCTCACTCGCATTCGACTGTTTTTATTAATGCAAACTCGATTTATTTTATTATTATTTTTGTTTCATACACAACGCATTAAACGATTTTTTCCATTAACCTTTTCAAAATCAACAATCATCAAAAATTGTTTTTATTGATGTTTTATTTATTGATTTAATTTTATTTCCATTGAATTTTTTATTTGATACAATTTTTTATTATTGAATCTTTATTTAATGTTCAATCGTTAATGAGTTTTCGTTAATGGACTTTTATCGTATCGGATTTCAGTTTGTTATATTTCTATCAATTGTTTTTATATTTGTTATCTTATTATATAATGATTGCTGTTTTATCTTTGTATGTTCTCCCTGTACCTTCTTATCGCTATCTCACTCAAAAATAATACCAAAGCAACAATAGCAAAAGGCCATCTATAATCTGTTGAGTCAATTTTTATTCTTTTCGATTTTGCCTTAATAAACTCTATAATTCCTTTTGTGTCTGTTAGCTCAAATACCTTGCCGCCTGTTTTCTCAACCAAAGTTGTGAATTCAGGATTAACGCCAAGATTTGCATATTCGTCATTATAGTTGACAGCAAATGTTGCTCCTAAAAGCTCTTTGTAGCCAATGTCTTTAGGAGCATAAACTGATGAGTATAAGTTTGTATCTATTTTAGCAAAAGCAAGCCCCTCTGCTTTTGGCATATCCCTTGTTATGACATTAACGCTTGTTGATTTTCCTAAAACAGTATCTCTGATTGTAACATCATATGATTTTTTCCTTCCCAAGTCGCCAATAGCCCAGTTTATGCCTTTTGTCAATAATTTTGAATTTTCTTTATTCAATAAATCCCCTGCCCATTTCAAGCCATCGTCAGTCATTAATGTCACGACTCTTCCCAATCCAAATCGCCACACTACCAATATTGGAATGTTCTTGTGGGTTGTAACAAGCATTCTTGCAGACGGCTTTGGGACTGCATAATTATATCCCGAAACAGTTGCGTGCATCTCATCCAAGGCAAGAGTTATAAAATGTGTTGTATCTATTGGCACAAGCGTATTATAAAATTCCTCTCCTTTTGTCTCGTCTTTGTCTCCAAATTGGACTTTTAACTTATTAGATACATCTGCCTTGTAGTATACCCCTTCTCCCAATGCAGCCATGTTGGCCAAGAAGAGATTATTTTCTGTATAGAGGCTGTCTGTATCAGTTCCAACGCCAACCGTAAAAACTTTGACGCCTTTTGCATTAATGGTTCTTACAACATTTAAGGTGTCCTCTCTTAACTTATCGTAGGTTGTTTTGCCGTCGCTGACGAAAATAATGTTTTTGCTGCCCCCTACATTACTTAATAACCTAAATCCGCCTTCGATGCCAAGGTTAAAAAATGATTGGCCGTCAAATTTCAATCGGGATATTTTTTCTTTTAATTCTTTTTTATGCTCTTTTAACGGCTTGATTTCAGCAATTTGGTAAGCTTGGGAGCTGAATGCAACAGCTCCGACATTATTTTTCTCGCTTAAGCTGTCAACAACGCTTAATGCAAGTGCTTTTTCAACAGCAACATAATCTTCTGTTCCTTGGGAAATATCTATAACAATGACAATGTTTATGTCGCTTTTATTTTGTTCTTCCCCTGCTCCAATTTTTATCGGCAATAATGTCTCAAGCAGTGTCCCTTTATAGCCGCCCCTGTCAAATGAATTTTCCCCTCCTATGAATATTAAGCCATTGCCATCAGAAACATAATCGCTTAGAGTGTCCATATACGGATTTATCTTTGACGCCCTGATGTCGTTTAACACAACTGCCATGTAATTAGATAAATCAGCAGGCAGCGAGTTTTTTACATCAAGCTCGTATATTTTGTTCAGCTCCCTTGCCAAAGGCGAATTTTTCTCTGTGACATAAAGCACTTTTGGCCTTGGCACTATTTTTATGCTCTTATAGAATACATTGTTGTTCTTGAAATAGTCGTCGTTTCCAACATCAAGAAGCTTTGCAGTAAGTTTGTGGTATTCCCCTTCACCAAATTTCCGTGGGAAAGCAAATGATTTTGATGAGCTAGCCTGCTCCTCTAGTATAAGTGTAGTGTCATCAGCTGTGATTTGTAAAGTATAAGGTATGTTTTTGCCAACAACAGAAACCTTAACAACAAAGTCGCCTTCTGTATCTTTAATTAGCTCAGGCGGACCATCAATTACAACGCCAACATCATTTTTTACCGACTCCATTTTCAACGTGCTTACTGATGAATTTATGTTAGTTGCAAAAAGCATTATGTCGCCAAGCAATTTGCCTTCGTTATTTACACCGTCTGTTATGACCATTACATTATCATCGCCTTCAATATTATTCAAGATGCCATTTCCGATTGTTGAATGCTCGCCATTTGCAATTGTCCTTATATTGACTGGCATAGTGCCTTCTAATTTTTTGTAAAGCTCATACGCAATTCCCGGATTATACAATGCCATCGAGCTTGAATTGTCAACAAGTATCGTCAATCGAGGATCGCCAGGCACAGTCTTGCTTTCAAGCGCAAAGGGCGAGGCAATTGCCAGCATCAAAAAAATCAAGGCAAGACTCCTTAATGCAAGCACAATCATTCTATCAGTTTTTTTGGACTTTAAATAGGCTTCAAGCTCAAGCCTATTGCCGAATTTCACAAAAGTTTTTCTCGTAAACCAGAAAAGAAGCAAAAGAACAGGCACAATTGCTATTAAAACATACGAGTATCTTACACAATACTTTGAAATGCAATAAATTTTTGTATAATCTGGAATTATAAATGCCATTTTAATTTGAAAGTTTTATTTTATTGATGATTTTTTATTGAATTTATGAAAATATTTTTCCAATATTCTGTTTTTTATTATATTTTCTCATTATTGGTTTTTGATTTGTTTTATTTAATGTGAAATTGATTTTTTTTGTAATGTTATTTTCATCTTACACAACGCATTGATTTTTAAAAATCAATAAACACAAAAATTGTTTTATTTCCATTGGATTTTTTATTTGATACAATTTTTTATTATTGAATCTTTATTTAATGTTCAATCGTTATTGTTTTTATTATTGAATTTGATTTATATTACTCATTTTTTGTTTTGTTTCCGTTAATGTGAATTTAATATTGTTTTTAATTGATTTTTATTTATCTGACATAACACATTAAGCTTTTTCCATTAATTTTTAACATTTTAAAAATATTTTTAATTATTTAATTTTTTATATAAAATTTTATTGTGATTTTCATTATTGTTTTTTAATTGCATTTTTATCGCCTTATATATCGCCTCTTATCTTTATATAAAAAAATTCAGTTAGCATAAATAAAAATACCAATATAAGGACTATCAATTCAATGTTAAAGTCATGCTCTTTGCTCTCTCTTTCAAGCAGTTTCTCTCTTTCTTTTTGCTTCTCAATTTTTGAAGGCAGATTTACATCAGACTCTTTTTCGTCAAGAAGGTTAACTGCAAATTTTTTATTGTCAAATTCATAAATGCCAACTTCGTCCATTAACAGCTTTGAGGTTGTTAGCGTTGATGAAGGAGTTTTAACTTTCTGCTCGCCAATTGTAAAGATTTTTCCTGTTTTATGGTTAAAATCCCTTATGTCCTCTGCCCCAACCATAAAATTTATCAATGAATTCCAGAATATTGGATAGGATGGCAGTGTTTTAAAATCGCTAGTGTCATCTAAAATTCCGTAATAAGCAATCTTGCCTTTTTTCTTCTCTCCATAAACAATCAATGGCGTCTTGTCGTCTGCAGATGCAAATGTTATAGCCCCTTTTTTTGCCTCAGCGCCAAAATAATAGGATGTTGCAGTAAAGCATCTTTCTTTCTCAAACTGCTTTGTTATCTGGTTTATTGTCTCAACGCAAACCTTTGTCGGCTTGTTGATTTTATTTTTTAATTCGACTGTTGGCAAGTCTTTCATATTGATTTCCTTTAAGTCGTCCTGTGCTGCTATTATAACATTGCCGCCTTTCTCAACATACTCTTCAATGTCCTCAAATGTTCCAGGCACAATGCCCTCCCTTTTGTTGGCATTGTTAATTTTATAAACTATGATTGCATCGTGCTTGTATGGCTCTATCTTTTGTTTTTTTGTGTTAATGGTAAGAACAGGCGGATTTACAACATTCAATTCAACGTCCTTGGCCGCTTCAAGGGCTAACTCAAGATTGCTTGATTTTTCATTTGTTATCAGCAAAACTGAGTTCTTTATTTTTGGCGGAGTTGCAATATAAGCGGCATCATCAGCATCCAAGTCATCTTTTGGCTCAATTTCCACTTTTGAAATTCCAGCAGGCGTGTCAAAAATGAAATTTTCGATAGAATTAGGCGCTATGCTCACTTTTGTTTGCGTGATAACTTTATTATCTTTTACAATCCTTATTGTTACTTGTTTTGCTTCATTGTTGAAGTTCTTCACATAAACCTTTGTATTGTATTTTGCAACCTCAAGTTTTGTAATGCCGATATTACTGGCTTTGTTTGAAACGTCAACAAAATCAACTATTTTGTTTTCTGATGACAATGTTGTCTTTACGACTTCTATGTCCGGTCCTTCTGTTGAAAGAAAATCGCTAAAGACAATAATCCTGCCCGGCTTGTCCCCCAAAATATCCTTGGCAAGGAGCAAAGCGTCGCCAAGATTTGTTGATGTTGCCCTCGGCTTGATTTTTGAAAGTACATCCAAGGCAATCTCTGTATTTTCATTCTCCAGAACAATTAATGGGATGTTTTCTGCCATAATTATGCTGTTTCTTCCACTCACTACTTTTTTTGCTTCCTCTAAGGCCTTATCGAATCTTGAAATGCCCTTTTCCTTTGTCTGCATTGAGGCGCTTACATCCAGAATTATCACAGTATTCTCTAAAGTCACATCATATTTCAATTTTATGAATGGCGCAGCTGCAACTAATGATAAGCCCAAAATAGAGAATAATTGTAGCAAAAATAATAAATTTGTCAATAACTTCTGAAAAAATGAATATTGTTTTGATCTTTTATTATCCTGCATTATAAACATCAGCGAAGGTATTACTTTCTCCTGTGGCTTAGGCCTTCTTAGATAAAGAATGATAAATACAGCAACTGCTATCAACGCCAACAATCCAATAGGCCTTTGAAAAGGTAAAGTTACCATTTTATTATCACTTTTTTTTCTTAAATACCAAATTAACCAATTCCTTTAGATTCACTAAGTCTTTAACCAAAATTAAGATGCCGTTGAATTCATACCAATAAACTTCTGATTCTGCATCTATCTTCAAGTCCTGCCTTGCCTCCTGCGGCAGAGTCAATTGCCCTTGCTTCGTCAGCTTTGCTTTGCCTATAAATTTTGCTTCCATTATTAATAATTTTAATAAAAATAATCAAATTTTTATTATTTTTAGAATTATTAAAAGTAATATTTATAAAGTTTTCGGTTTTAGCAGTTCGAAAAGAAAGTTTTAAATATAAGCCTTATTTTTTGTTAATTATGGAGACTATAATTTTTTCGTCAATAAATAAAATTTTTGCAGTTCTTTTAACTATTTCTACAACTAAAACAACAGCTTAAATGCTGCACATTGTTTAAAATTAATTTTTCTTTTATTTTTAAAAATTCAATAAAATATATAAATCAACAAAAATCAAACAACAAAAATGCCAAAAATCAAAATAACATTGCCGGATGGAAGCATTAGAGAATATAAAAAAGGAATTACTGCAGGCGAGATTGCTTTTGATATTGGAAAAAAGCTTGGAGAAGATGCTTTAATTGCAAAAATAAATGATAAATTGAAGGATTTGTTTGTACCAATAAATGAAGATGCAAGTGTGCAGATTATAACATTCAAAGATAAAGATGGTATTGAAGTTTTTCGTCATTCTACAGCCCATCTTCTTGCTCATGCAGTTATTGAATTGTTTCCGGATGCGAAACCAACCATAGGCCCAACTGTCGAGGACGGATTTTATTATGATTTTGGCATTGAGCATCATTTCATTCCAGATGACTTAAGTAAAATTGAGGAGCGAATGCACGAGATTGTAAAAAAAGATTACAAGGTTGAAAGGATTGAATTGAGTGTGAGTGAAGCTAAAAAAATTTTCAGGAATAATCCTTACAAAATAGAACTTATTGAAGAATTTAAAGAATCAACGAGCGCTTACAGGCAAGGAGATTTTATTGATTTATGCAGAGGT
>JACPMP010000055.1 GCA_016185915.1 Candidatus Woesearchaeota archaeon | reverse complement strand
GAATGTATTTAAAGGTTTGTTAAAGTAGTAGTGGTGCGTAATCGAATGGTAGTTAGGTGGTGCATTCTGAATGGTAGTAAGTTTTATATATTTTGATTAAAAATAAGGTTAGATGGTTCTAGAAACCTATCAAAAGTTTAAATGGTGGCAAAAAGTTTTATTTTATCTCGGATTGATACATACAATATTGGATATATGGTATTGGATTACATTTTTCTTTTTTTACAATTTTAATAAAGAATATACAGTATCTCCTAAACAGAATTCTCCACTTTTAAATTAAAAGAAAAATCCATGCAGAAGTTCTGCACGGATTACTGTTCCTATGTCTTCTAAAACTAAGAAACATTGCAGAGCAGAATTCAAGAGCTTCCTCAAAAAACTTTCTATTTCAGAAGAATACGCTCCATTGCTTGCAGAAACTTCAACTTGCAATACTTATATTGAGACAATAAGCAATAAAGCAGACTCATTGCACTATAACATAGCCAAAGGATATGTTGAATATAGCAACAATGAGTTCTCCAAGGTTGTCAAGAACAAAATCAAAAAACTGCATCTGGGGGCAGTTGACATCATAGCAGACATAACATCAGAGAATTTCTATGGAAAGTCCACGGGGCTTTATTTGCACAATTGGACAGGAGAAGATGGTGTGCAGGCAAAATACCATTTCCTTGTAGCTGGGATTTTGTTCAGGAATAAAATCTTTCCTTTTTATGTTGCCATTCTGCCAATTGGCACTTTCAAGTCTGAATATATTGGAAAAATATGCGATTTATGCGGGGAGTTGGGACTGAAAGTAAGGCTTGTGAAACTTGACCGAGGCTTTTATTCTGGCGAAGTCATTGATGAATTAGAGCTTAAAGGCATGAATTACCTCATCTTTGCTAAAAAGAGTTCATTGTTCAGGTGTATGTTAGAAGGAACTGACAAAAGCGTTATAGTAAAGCACGAAATAAAGTACAAGAAAAACAAGAGTTCTCATAAAGCAGAAACTGATATTGCATTAGTCAAGAATGTTGAGGGTTATGACTGGGTTTTTGCAACCAATGTTTTCTTGCATGATGCAAAAAAGTATGTTAAATTGTATAGGGCAAGATGGAGCATAGAAACGATGTTCAGGGTGCATGATGAAGCAAGGATAAAGAGCAAAAGCGTTAATCCTCTTATCAGATTATTTTATTTCATGATTTCAATGTTGCTCTTGTTTATGTGGAATTTACATTCTAAGAAAGAACTCCCATTCAAGAGGTTTGTCATAAATCTTGAGCAAATGCTCAAGAATTTTGGAGTTAGCAGAGCTAACTAAAAATGTGAGCTAGCGTTAGCTCTCCTGAAAGAGAGCAAAAAGTGGGTTTTAAATGGTGGTGGGTGTTGGTTTTATTTAAAAATTGAAACATTTTCGTTAATGTTCAATCGTTAATGGGAATTTTATTGATGATATAGAGAATGATTCGGAGATACTGTGAAAAAAAGCCTCTGAGGGGAATTGCACCCCCGACCTTTGCCTTTTTTAAAATATTTTTATACCAAGGCAACGCAATAGCTACTATGCTACAGAGGCGTTAAGAATTTTTGAATTAAAGTTAGTTTAAATAAGTTTTGAATTAAGATTTAAGAAATAATTAAATTGACAATAAAGATATAACAACAAAATAACAAATAAAAAATAAACAATAACGAGAGCGACTTTTGGATGTACAAGTAATAAAAGTAAACCGCTTTTAATGTTTAATTTAATGTATGAATAGGCGAGGCGTAAATTAATGGCTGGAAATTTACGCCGAGCACAATATGTTGTTTCGAAGAAACAGCTTGAAGGATAAACTAAATAAAATCCTAAAATATAATGCGGGGGAGGGGATTCGAACCTTTCCGTTATACAGGATGTTTCCCATATAATCCCGGACCCACTAAGGGACAGGATATCCTATATCCCACTTACAGCGTGGGTGTCCTCTTAAGTCCTGCGCGTTTGGCCAGACTTCGCTCTGAGGATTCCGAAACAAATGCTTAGGAATTACCCCCG
>JACPMP010000054.1 GCA_016185915.1 Candidatus Woesearchaeota archaeon | reverse complement strand
CGGTTCAAGCTCACAACGAGGGGCAAATGCAATGGCAATGCTAATATCAGTCATACAAACTCTCAAACTAAACAAGAGAAATATACTTCACGGATTGAAATACATCATAAATAATAGGTCAGGTTATTAAATGATTATTATCGATTTTGCCAAATGTCGAAAATTTTTATTATCTATCAATTTTGCAAAAATTTCTGAGCATGCTCAAAAATTCCCCAATGTATTCGTAACTTGGAATTTTTGACATATACACCGAGAATGATTTAGGCACAAAAAAGCAAATCACCATTAGCGCTTACTCAAGTGGCACAGCACTCCAAAGCGTCCAGTCATTTGATGGGGCATATCCTCCAAAAATATAGTAAGGCGGCTTGTTCTGGCCAAAGAAAGAGTATTGAACATCAGACCATGTTTGAGGCACTCCAACACCCCTAAAGCCCATACCATAAACTGGCGAGCCAAAAAAACGCCATGTTTTCATCAAGCCATGAAAGTCGCTTAAGTCAGTTGACGCATCTGCGCCTGGCTCTACAGTTACAGCTTTCTCATAACCATACCTTTTGAGAATTGACATAATTTCTCTTATAGGGCTGTTACCCTGTCCTGGTGCAAGATGGTCGTCATGGTAGCCATAATTATCAGCAAGATGTACATTTCCCACCATCTTTTCTTTTGCCAAGCTCTCAACTTGATCAAGCGCCCATTTCTTGAATGCCTCTTCATTTTGCTCCCGCGTCTTTCTTGGATCCTCCTGCCAATATTTTCTCCACAAATTGATATGACCTGTGTCTAAAGTTGCCTTGATGTGCCTTTCAGCTAATTTCTCAGCCTCCTCTCTGCTTACACCCATATAATAGGGGTTTGGCTGTTTAAATCCTTTTTCTAATTTCTCTTTATCAATTTCTTCTGGCTTCATACCGGCACCGTATTCTATTTCGGGCTTTGTCAATAAATCCGCCATTCTTTCCCTTGATTTTTTGATTATCCATTTCAACTCTTCTGGATGGCCGCCAAATCTTTCTGGAAAGATATGCTCGATAGCAACTGTAACAGGGTTATTTGGATCTCTTGTTTTCCTTAATGCATGCACTCCTGCTTCTGCATAAAGCCGAACACCATGCTTTTCAAGGCGTTTGATTGGAGTGACTATGTGCTGCTTTGTTTCAAATGTGTCTTCTGCCTGTTGCCCCTGCCCGGAAGCACTTGTTCTGTCATACTCAAGTCTTCTTTCAATGTCAAACTCGACTTTTTTTATGAGATCTAAAGGCGTTTTCATTTCAGGTGCGACAAAACCTTGAGTAATATTAAAAATTTCATTATCCTGTCTCAATAATTTCCATTGTTCTTCTGGAGGAGTTGACGCCTGAAGTCTTTCATAAAATTTTTTTGCTTCCTGAAGCTTCTGTAATGCCGCTATTTGAGATTCTGCTGCAGCAGAGAATTGAAGCTGCCATCCTCTTGCTATCCCTTCCTGAGCATCTAAAGTGGCTTGCACATAAGCTTCTTCAGGATATCTCTTTTCGTAATAATTAAGTTTTCTTCCTAGCTTATTCTCTTGAAATCTGTTGTATTCTTCCGCTTCTTTTCTGAAATCTTCAAAAGTTTTTAATCTTGATTCAAATAACCTCGTTTGTTCATTAAATTTTGGAACTCGTCCCTTTGAAGGATTGTAAGGGTCATTGATCATCCTATTCTGGTAATCAATATAATCACCTTTTCTTACCATCACCTTATCTCCCTTCTGGTCCTCCCCCCAATAATCTTTCTCCGCTTTATTCCACACAGGATGTGCAACTAACCTATCCTTCTGCACTGTCTCAATTTTCGCAGATGTCCTGTCATCAAGCAATTCAAATCTTGCATCAACCTCTTGTGTATGAGCTTGCCTAAACAAAAGTCTGCCGCTTGGATCTCTGCCAAGATTAATTCTGCCAGTTTCATCATCTAAGTACATGTCCGTCATTGGCCTTTCAAACTCGCCAGAATGTATGACTACTGAGCCGCCACCCATGTCAGCTTGGAAGTCAATTGCCCTTTTCAGCTCAAACATATCTTGCGTTGCATTATAAAGCGAGAAATTGCCTCTTTCATCTCTTCCCATCATACCCATTAACTGGAAAGAGGCATGAGTTGTAAATTTGACTTCATTAGCCATTGACAATTCTCTTATTGCCTGCCTTTGGTCTTCGCCAAGCATTTCTGGTGTTTGTGCATTTCTTGAGCCCGTTCTATAGCCAGGAAACTGGATTTCTATGTTGCCAGCGCCCATCCTTATTTTGGAGTAGATGCCTGCAACATTTGCAGCAGAGATTCCCATTGGAACACTCATTCCGATGTCTTTAACACCCAAATCAGCGCCATAAGGCGGCTTTTCACCATAAGTTTCAGGGTCCATTGCATTGAAGTAATCTACCACAGGATGATGAGAATAATAGCCAGAGCCGAATTTCATTTAAGACACCTTTTATTTTTATTGAAAAGGTTATATAAATAATTAATGCTTTTGATTGTTGTATGTGGTTAGAGTTTTTGCAATTAATTAAACAACAATCTTTAAATACAATTAATAAAAGAAAGAATCTGTATGGCAAAAAAGAATCTTATAGATTATGTCCAAAGTTTGATTCAAAAAGGGTATGATGTTTCTACAATAAGAAATTTTTTGTTAAAATATAGGTACACAGAAAAAGAGATTGACAATGCTATAAATTCAAGCTATAAGCCAACAATAAGGCACGAAATACATTTGTCACATACAACTGTCTTTGTTGTTATATTTATTTTTATTTCATTGCTTGGAACTGTCTTATTTTTTTATTTTAATACATCAAAAGCTGAAACAAAATTGCTTGACTTAAATCTTGAGCCGATAACCACGACCGTTAGAGCAGGGGAAAGTATTACTTTTCTGAAGGAGCTTTCAAATCTTGGCTCTGCAAAAAGGTATGATGTTATTATCAAGCAGGAGATTATAGACTCAAAAACGAGCAAAGTGATAACACAAAAAATTGAAACAAGGGCGATAGAAACATTTGGCTCAACACAAACAAGAATTTTAATTCCAGAAAATACTAAAGCAGGAGATTATATATTGAGAGCAATAATTGAGTATGATGGTAAAAAAGCGATTGCAACATTGCCAATCAAGGTTACTGCATTCACAAAAAGAGAAACTGAAAAACAGAGCTTGAATTGCGATGACAACAACCCATGCACCAATGACGCAATAGAGGATAGCGTATGTGTTAATAGCCCAATTGTTCCCTGCTGCGGCAATAATATTTGCGAAATGCAAGAACAAGAAAGCTGTGCTGCAGATTGTCCTAAAACAGCAGAACCATCTTCCTTAATTTCAACTGAAAATTCAGAAGAAATCAAAGAGATTGCAAGGGTAAATCCAAGCAAGGCCTTGCAGCAATGCAATCAGATTGAAATACCCGATTTAAAAGACACTTGCATCGGCAATATTGGGGAAGTGCAGCGCAACAAAAATTATTGCAGCCAGATCAACAATACAAGAATAAAAGATTTGTGTTATTCCACTATCGCAAAGTCCATTAACGACAATTCCCTCTGCAAAGAAATATCTACAGACAGCAGAAGAGATTCCTGTTACATGACATTTGTTTTGGATAATAAAGATTATTCTGTGTGCGACAAAATAACAAACAAGCATTTAAGGCAGTCATGCGAATCCTTAAAGCAATTTAGTGAATTAAACCAACAGCAAAATCAAAACCAAGCAACAGAGAGAGCATCAACTTGAGTATGCAATCCCTATAAATGACATGAATATCGGCACAAAATCTTTTTCATCAATTTCTTGGAGTTATACTTTATTTATTCTTAGTTTATACTAAATAATGCATATTTCTTCATAATTTTATCCATTATTTATACAAAATTCAGTATAAATTCTTCAATTTTACAATAGTAACCTTTAAATAGTAATGCTTAAATTAGGCTATTTAATGTATATTTCAAGATTAAAATGAGTATTCAAATAAGAATTACAGTATCCAAGGAAATCAACGATTTACTGGAAAGAGTAGCAAAAAAACTCGGCAAGAAAAAATCAATGCTAGCTAGAGAACACATGGAGCAGAAGATGTATGATTTGGAGTTGATACAAAAAGAACTGAAAGAATTAGAAAAAAAATGAATTAAAAAGTACAATATAAAACAAACTCAACAATAAAAATTCATTAACGATTGAACATTAAACGAAACAAAAAATGAGTAATATAAATCAAATTCAATAATAAAAACCAAATAAACAAAAAAACAATAACGATTGAACATTAAATAAAAATAAACAAAAAAATGATTCAAATATTTTTGAATTGTCAAAAACAACCCGTCATAGAATGATAGCATGATTACATTACGATAAGCATAGCGTGGTTTTGGACATCACAAAATTCCACTTATTGACGGGTAGTTTTTGAGCATATCCAAATTCCATGCAATGTGCTTGTTACGCTTAAACCACTTATGAAACATAAGTGGAATTTTGATATTTAAAAATTAATGGCAAAGAAGTGTAATGCGTCATGTCGATAAATGCTTCGCATTTTCGATCATGCTCGAAAATCTACGATTTTCGACATGTGAGAAAATAAAAAATAAGACAATTATATCAAATTCACATTAATTAAAATCAATACAAAAAGAACAATGAAAAATTATAATTGAAAATAAAATAAACAATGAAAAATAAAAAAATAATAAATCATAAAAAAGGACAGATTACAATTTTCTTAATAGTTGGCTTGGTTATAGTTATAGGAGTTGCTGTATTCTTCTACTCAACGCAAAAAGTGCAGAAACCATTAGAACCAGAATTAAAAATTATCCAGGAGCAAGTGCCACTTGAATTTGAACCTATAAAAAAATATGCCAACGATTGTGCTTATTCTGCCGGAGTTGAAAGTCTAAGAATAATAGGCAAACAAGGGGGCTACATAAGCTTTGCAGACAAAACTCTAAACAATGAGCCATTTACAATAACACAAAATCCAACAGAGAGCGATGCTGTTTCTTTCACAAAAGATTCTGATTTAAAAACTGCCTATTGGTGGCATTTAAAATCTGCAAATAACTGCAAAGGAGATTGCAAGTTTGCTTCTAAAAGGCCAGATTTAAGGCAAACAGACAATTCAATCGAGAAACAGCTTGAAAGGTACATAGATTTGAAATTTAAGGAATGCTTAAACAATTTTGAGCCATTCCTCGAAGAGGGTTTTAAAGTAATTGAAGCAGGAAAAATAAAAACTGATGTTACAATTGGCTCTGATGATATTTTAGTGCTAATTGAATACCCGCTAAGCATAGAAAGTCAAGGCACAAATACAAAGCTAAGCCAATTCCTTGTAAGAATTCCAATCAATCTTGACAAAATATATGATTTAGCCACAAAAATAACGAATATTGAGATAAAGCATCGCTACTTAGAAAAGCATATCCTGAATTTAATAGTCGCATTTTCTGGCGTAAATAAAGAAAAATTGCCACCGATGTCTGATATGCAGTTCAAGTTTGGCAGCACAACAAGCTGGCAAAAAACTGACGTCAAAAGCAAGATAACAGGGCTTCTTACAGCTTACATTCCATTATTTCAAGTTGATGGAACATACAATTATGAAAGAAACTTATTTGATTCTGAGCTAAAGCAGAGATTATATGATTCAACAATAATTCCTGTTGCTAACAGTTCCTTTAAGGACATAGCTGCTTACTTTACATACTTAGATTTCTGGCCGGCATACTTTGACCTAAACTGCAAAGGAGAAAAATGCGTGCCAGCATCTGCAAATAGTCTAATCTCATTTTTCGGAATACAAAATTATAGGTTTACTTATGATTTGTCATTTCCAGTTTTGGTTGAAATCCAGGACCCATTCGCATTAAACGGCCAGGGCTACAGCTTTAATTTCTTTTTGGAAGGGAATATAAGGAACAACAAGCCAATGCCTGCTGACTTTGCGCCATTAGAGAGAGCTGATTTATCTGAGAGCTCATTGCTTTGCGATACAAGAACAAGCGGAAATATAAGCGTTAATATTGTAAATGCGGCAACAAAAAAACCAGTTGATGATGCACAAATACTTTACACAATTATTGATGAAAGCTGCTTTATTGGTTCGACTGATGCAAATGGCGTTTTAATAGAAAAATTTCCAGTTGCTATAGGGGGTGTTGTTAATATTGTTAAAGAGGGTTATATTGGAAAAGCTGTTGAGTTTGATCCAAAAGCAAATAATAATGCAGAATTGAAAGTTCGTGTGCAGCCCATCTATACAAAAAAGCTAATTGTCAAAAAGAAGGATGTTGTAAAAACACCCCAAGGATGGCAGTTTGCTGATGCTCCTGTTGAATTGAATAATAAGGAATCTGCAACCATAACATTGACTAGGATTAATGATGAAGGCGAGCTTGGTTTTTCTTCTTTCGCAAATTATGAATGGCAGCAGAATGGAACAAGTGAGATTGAGATTGCGCCAGGCAACTATGCTGTTGATGCCACTTTAATGCTTGATGAGAGAATAATAATTCCTGAAAAACAAAAATGCATCAGAAAGGGAATTTTTGGCGAGAAAGAATGCTTTGCAATTCCAAAGGTTGATTTTGGCGAAAAATCTTCGCCTGGGCAAGAAAGATTTCCAGAAGGGGGGCTTAAACTAAATCTTACAATAAATCCGAATGAGCTTGAAAAACATGATACAATTGTGTTTTATGTTGTTAGTACAGGCATTTCAAAAGTTCCAGAGCAAGAAAGGGTTATTGAGGATATAGAGCAAATGGGCAAAATAGAGGAGTACTCAAGCATATATCAATTAGCTTTACAGCCAACATTTGAAAAATGAATTTGATTAAAATAGCAATAACATTGAAAAATAAATTTTCAGAATTTTATGAGGTTAATCTATATAGAAAACAAGCATCAAGGCAATTTGTTGTAAGGCAATATAAAATCAACAATCAAAAAATAACGATAAACGAAGAAAAGTCAAATGGGTAAAGAAAAATATAGCCGAACAACAAAGGAATTAGGCATTATAAATT
>JACPMP010000067.1 GCA_016185915.1 Candidatus Woesearchaeota archaeon | reverse complement strand
TCAAGAATGTCTATAATAATGCATTTTTTTGTTGCATCGCGTCCAGCTATTTTAATGCAAACCCTTCCTATTTCAATCATTTTGTTCCTCCAATCACTTTAAATAAGCAGTGTCACCATCTGCTCAAGTGATTTCTTTGTTGTTTTTAATTTTTTAAATGAATATATAGGTGAGGCAAATTTAATGGTAGGAAAAATTTTGCCGAGCAGTAAAATTTGCGAACGAAGTGAGCGGATTGAATTTATTTTTCAATATTATTTTTATGGATGTTTTATCGAATGTGAATTTAATGTTTTATTTTATGTTTTCTATTTTTCTCAACGCATTAAACGATTTAACAATATTTAAATTAAAAAAATAAATAATCTATTGCCTAACTTTTTCTATTATTTTTTGTCTCATACATTTACTACAAAGCACTCCGCCAAATGGTCTTTCTGGCCTCTTTTTTGTTTTTGCCATGCTTCTCATCTTGTATGGAAGCTCTCTTGGAACACCTTTTAATGTTGCACCGCAATTGCCGCATCTTGCAGCTTTGGGCTTTCTTTTCTTGTAGTGGATGCTAACTCTTCCACTAGGTACTTTTCTAAATACTTTCCTTAAACTTCTCGACCTTAATCTTGGTGCTGGCATGTTTATTGGAAGCACACATTTATTTATAAAGGTTAGCATAATGTTTATATATCAATACTTTAAATCAAATACTATAAGATGCTTCACGTTTTCAAAACAAAAAAAGGGGTATCACCTTTAATAGCCACAATTCTTTTGATAGCATTTGCAGTAGCGCTTGGTTCTGTTGTAATGAACTGGGGATTAAACCTTAATTTAGGCAAATCTGCAGATAAATGCAGGAATGTTGAGATAAAAATTAGGAACATAGATAGTGCTGAAGTTTGTTTTGGTGGCTTTGGGACAAATGGCTATATACACTTCATCATAGACAATGCAGGAACAGCAGACATAAGCGGGTTAGCTGTATGGATTGTGGGTGACAAAGGCACAAATCTTTTTGACTTAGATAATATATCTATCAAAAAGGGCTCTTTATACGATAAAAAAGATAAAGAAGTTGCTTATGACTTCTCTAGATTTGGAAACATAAAACAAGTCCAGTTTATACCAAAAATCAAATCTGAGCAAGCTACAGAAATCTGCCCTAAGAATGCGATTAAGGTAGAGAAAATTGGGATTTGCAGTTAATAAACTTTCATCACTTTTCTCAAAATCATTGTAAAAATTATTGAAAATATAATATAAGTTCCAAGCCACCCAATCTTCCAGCCAAAAAGGGTAAGTAGTTTCTTTGGGGTATAGTTTATCTGAATGGATTTCATTTGGCTATTTCCAATCTTTTTAATGGGCTCTATATACTTATTGCCATTTATTATTAAAACACTTTTTTGCTGTTTTTCATCATTATAGACAAACTCTAGAACATGCTCGCCTTCTGTTCCTTTCAATGTCCAAGTCGCTTTATCATTTTCAATTTTTTTTACATTATCATTAATTAATTTTATTCCTTCCGGAGCTATTAATTCTGCATTTCCACCCGCATTTTTCTCAAAAAAAACTGATACAGAAAATTCCTGCTGGGGCTTGATGCTTTCATAGGCAAATATAGAACTCATCCATCCAAATATCAGAATTATTGGAATAAAAGTAATGATTGTGGGCTTTAATGAATGCATCATATACTTCATATTCACCTCCATTGCCTTTTTCTGCATTTCCATTGCTTTTGCAGGTTCATTTTTTAATTCCTTAATCTGTTTTTGGTATCCCTTGGTCTCTTCCTTCAGATTCTTCATTAAAGTTTGGTCAGTTGTGTATTTTGTTACAACAATTATTATTATAGAAACAATAAACGCTAAGATTATTACCGCCCATACCAATGGCAATTTAAGCAAAGGCGCAAAAATTATGTTTAAAAAATCGTAGTATGCCATTTTAATTTGTTTATATTTTTGTTAATGTTAATTTGATGTTGTCATTGATATTTTTGTTTCCTTCACAGCGCATTATTTTATTTTTGCCATTAAATTTAATTAAAAAATAATCAAAAAATTTTTTGTTTTTATTTTATAATTTGATTTTCTAATATATTATTGAATTTGGAATTATTTTTATTGAATCTTTATTTTTGATTATTTTTTTTATTATATTTTTTAGTTTATTGGAATTTATTTATTGAATTTAACCACCCATAAACTTACGCAACATCGGGTTCATATCCATCATGTGCTGTCGTGCTATATCTTCATACAATCTGTAAACAATCATAACAGTAAGCAAAATTCCGGTTCCTCCGCTTAAAGCTCCTGTCAAATCCGCCAATGCTGCAAGAAACCCTACTGTAATCCCGCCCATAATCGTTAAAGGCCATATATATCTGTTTAATAATCTCTCAAGAACCCTCTCATCTTTTCTAAATCCTGGAATTTGCAAGCCGCTTGAAATCATCTGCTGTGCCTGGCTTTTTGCATCCATTCCTGCTGTCTGCACCCAAAAAATGCTGAATATAACACTACCCAAAATAAAGAATAATAGATAGAACATAGCTTGCAAATAAGGGGCAAATCCAATAAGCAGGGTTTGCTGCTGTATCATGCTCCTCACAATATCAGGACCTTGCAGCCAATAAACAAAACCAGATATTGGACTTCCAGTTGATGCACTGAAAGCCCCAAGCAGAGGGTAACCAATATTCTGCAAAAGCCTGCCCCACAGCTGGAAATTTGCAATTAAAGCTGCAACTAAAATTACTGGAATATTTGATGTGTAAATAAATGACAATGGCCATCTAATGCCATGCCCTCTTATCATGCCAAAAGACAATGGAATTTCTACTTTCATTGCCTGGGCATAAACCGCAATAACAAAAACAAGGATTGTGAAAATTATAGCGCTAATTGCGAGAATGGCTGTTGTTACATCTCCTACGACTAAAGCTTGGAAAAATTCTATTACTTTTCCTGATGAATATGTTGCACCTGCTGATCCTCCTACACCGGGTAGCCAATTAAACGCTTGAATGAAAATGCTTTTGCTTACCCCTGCTGCAATAAACAGGCTAATACCAGAGCCAAAGCCCCATTTGCTGACAACTTCATCCAAAAATAATATCAATAAGCCGCCCAAAACTAACTGAAATATTAGAATTAACTGCAATGGAAAATAAAGTGGATGCCCTCTCGTTACAACATTAGCAAACTGCTCAGGGCTAAGACCGCCTAATAACACATATATTGAACTTTCAAATATTATAAAAAACAGTGACATGAATTTCTGTGTACCTTGAAAGCTTTTCTTGCCTTCTGGCTTTGTCAAGTCAAATTTCCATATTCCAGAGCCATTGAGGAGCTGCAAAACTATCGATGCTGTGACTATTGGTCCTATCCCCAAAGATATCAGTGAGCCAAATTCAGCTCCAAGGATTATGGATAAAGTCTCAAATCTCTGCAATGCATTAGTCCCTAATCCAAATAGCGGTAAAATACCCAAAACAAAAAATATAATCAAAGCAATTCCTGTCCATTTTAATTTCTCGCGAAAAGAAAGAGTTTTTTGAGTAGGTCCCTCAACTTCAGGAAGATTTGAAATAATAGTTTGCCAAATTGACATTTTTGAATAAAAAGAAGGGTAGTTTTTAAACTTATTCAGCCAATTTCTTTATATTGACCAAACCAATTACTTCCCCGCCAGCTTCTTTTACTTTTTCTATAGCCGTCTTTGATGCATAAGGTGCCTTAATTTTAAATTTCATAGAAACTTTGCCATCCCCCAATAATTTATTAAAACCAATTTTTTCTAATTCAACAGAATAAAAACCATTTTCTTGTTTAATTAAATCATTTGAAAGATAATTATTAAGATGCTCTTCAAGGTAACTTATGTTTACTGCATTAATCTTAACTTTTGGCGTCTTGCTTACAAAACCATGCTTACCAAAATAATCTTCTTTCCAGATGCTTGGTTTCTTGCTGTCAGCTCTTTTGCCAGTTCCAGCCATTCCTCTGCCGCCTCTATGACCTTGGCCTCTATGCTTCTTCTTTGCACCCCATCCATGGGTTTTGTGTCCCCTCTGCCTTGTGTTTTTCTTGCGTTTGTTGACTGTCATTAAATCATCCTCTTAATCAAATCATTTATATTTTCTCCTCTATAACCAAGTGCTCCGCCTTGCTGATAAGAATGTTTAATTCCCTTCCTTTCAAACCCTTTTCTTGGCGGATTTAGGCGAAAGTATTTTTTGATTTGCTTGTTTTCAAAAATAAAAAAATCATTATACTTTATCTTTTTCTTTGAATCTATTTCCCTGCCATTAAATTTTTCTCCTCTTTTCTCAATAAGCATTTTGAATGTTTCATCATCAATTTCGCCCCACGTAATGTAATCTTTTGCTTTTTTCAACATTCCAACATAAATATTATCATTTGGCAATATACAGCAATAGTTATTTTTGTATAGCCTCAGTATTTTTAAGGTGTCATTTACTTTAGTCCTTATACCAGTTAATCCTCTTATCCTTATAACTGCTAATTTTTTAGAATCTGAAACATTATTCTCGGTTTTTTGTTCCATTTTATGTTGTTATTTTGATCGAACCCTCAACGATACTTAGAGTTTCTACGTTTTTTTGATTTATTTTAAATTGAACTAATTTTTTCAAAGCCTCAAAACAAGCATATAACAGATTAAGCTTGCTTCTGGTTTGCCCCTCTGTTCTTGACCAAACATCTTTTATCCCCGCTAATTTCAAGATTTTTTGGCATTCCTTCTCAACTTTAAGACCTGTTCCTTTTGGTGCAGGCATCAATGTTATTTCAACAGAGCCAGTCTTTCCGCTTACTTTGAAGGGAACCGTATGCGAATCACCACAGCCGCATCTCCAGTTGCCACACCCTCTTCTTACTTTTATAATGTTTAATTTTGCTTGCCTTATTGCTTTTTCTCTTGCTGGCACAGTTTCTTTTGATTTGCCATATCCTACACCAATATATCCATCCTCATTTCCCACAACCGCAAAAGTTGCAAATTTCGGCTTATTGCCTTCTTGAGTTTTCTTTTGTGTTTGCTTAAAAACTCTTTTTTGCCCACCACCGAACTTTCCTTTTGATTGTCCTACCATCAATAAATCAGTTGTAAGGTTTGGCAATAAAGCATTAACTATCTCTGGCTCAAGTATCTTTATTCTTTTATCCAGTATGTAGTCTATATAACTAACTTCGCCGTTTTTAACTCTTATGCCTAAAGAAGTTTTTGGCTTCCACGTTTCTTTTTCAAATGCTCCTTTCTTTTTAACTTCTTCAACTACCTCTTCTTCAAGTTCTTTTACTTCACCAAGCTCAACAGCCAATCCTTCCTTTGGTTTCTCAATCAGCATCTCTTCATCAGGCGAATCCTCTAACTTAGCAATTTCCTTTTTCTCTTCAACTTGGTCTTGTGTTTTCTTCTTAGCCATTTATCTTACCTTTTATTTCATTAAAATGTTTTACAATATCCTCTGGATTAATGCCTTTTTTTAGGTAATTAGAAAATTGCCTATCGTGTCTTGATTTGTCATTTTTTAATGAATTTGCATAATTTGCTATATGCTCCCCTGAAAGTCTGTCTTTTGCAGGAAACACTTCCGGATTAGAAGGTACCTTTAATCCTACATCTATTGCTCCTGCTAGCACAGCATATAATCTTGACCCTTTTGCTGAATTACTAAATCCAATGTCCAATATAGCTTCATTAATTCCTTTTTCAATCGCTTTTTTCCCTGCAAGCATTCCTGTTAGGTATGCGCTTGGCAAGTTGCCGCTATCCCCCTTCCACCCAAGTTTGTTTAATGAAGTGGAGTTGACAGTTAGTAAAATTTTGTCTCCTTTCGGATTGTATTCAATAATTGAAGTTTGAATGTTTTTTAAGGATTTTCTTACTACAAACCTATATTTATTTGATAGCAATAATTTCAATCTTTTCTTGTAATATGTTCTTCCCTGCCTCTTTCTTTTGAAAGGCACTGCAAAGATTTTACCCTTTTTCATTTTTTACTATTCCTCTTTCATTTGAGTACAATTTCAAGTGCCTTATGCTTCTGAAAAAGCCGCCCTTGCTTTTCATATAAAGCTCATGATAATCGGCAGTTGCAATCATATCTTTATCCCTTAATGATTTAATAAAGTTTCTTTGCAGCCTTATTTTATTTATCCAAACTCTTTTAGGAGTTAGCCTTGCAGTTTTTTTACCTTTTCTTGAACCGAAACCTTTTTGCTTGCCATAGCTTTTTTGTATTTTTGTTTTTCTTGCCCAAAATCTTGATGTATTTTCCAATCTTTTTTTTGAAATTATACCATTATTAATTAACAATCTTATGTCAGTTTTAGTTATTGCCTCCTTTATATCTTCTAAACTAGCAGGATCAAACCTAATTCTATGTTCTCCGCATTTCAAAATCTGTGCCGCTAACCTTCTCTGTACATCAAGCATTTTATACCTTCTTAGTCAATAATTTGTCTTTCTCTTTCTTTTCGTATTCTTTTTTATCTTTGTGAGTCGATTCATGCTCTTTTTCTTTTGTTTCCTTGATTCCTTTCTTTTCTTTTGATTCTTCTTTTTTTGCTTCTTGTTTTTTGGTTTCTTTTTCTGCTTTCTTTTTTGAACTGATGAAATCTTCAATCTTTTTTATTTGCCCATCAACATTCAAATTCAAAACAGTGACATTAAGCTCTTTTGCTTTTTTCAAGATTTCATATTTTTTTTTAATTCCAACATTTTTTGATAGGATAATTCCCTCGTTTTCTTTTTTTATTTTTGTTAAGTCACCAACTGAAAAGATGTTTATTGTTTTTAGCCCTGAAGAATGCATTCCTTTGACTTTTCTTGGCGACTTGTATCCTGGCGAAGGCATCTTTCTTCTTCCCTTGAATTTGTGTCTTATCTTGGAGTGAATTCCTTTTGGCTTTCTCCATTTGTAGTTAAGCTTCATTCTTTTAGGATTGTCCTGCCTGATAAAAACTGGTTTTTTGTCTTTTATTTTGTTTCTCAATTCCAGCAATGTATTGGTTTGCATCATTTTAGTTTAATTTATTAATAGCTCATTTAGTTAATTTTATTTTAGCCCTATTTCAATTCTTTACCATCTTTATTAATCAAATAAATTCCATCCTGAAATATTCTCGAATCAAAACCAGGTCTTCTAGTTAATTGCTCGATATCAGCGCTGACTTGTCCGGCGGTTTCTTTGCTCGCACTTGTGACGTGAATTAACTCCCCTTCAACTTTCACGCCAACACCTTCTTTTAACTGCAAAATTCTTGGCACTTTTTCACCAAGAAAATTTTTGATTGCGAGTTTGTTGCCGATTACACTTATATTCATTGGGAAATGCCCTGAGCATATTTTTAAAGTGTAAACATGGTTTTGTAAACTGCCTTTTATCATATTTTTAACATGAGACATTAATGAACCAATTAACTTTTTGTCCTTTTTTGTTTCGCTTTTGGACTCCAAAATGATTTTTTTATTTTCTAGTTTTATTGAAATCCTGCGCTGTTTAAACTTTCTTTTTACATCTCCTTTTGGTCCTTTAATTAACAAAAATTGGTCATTGATGGATGCGCTAACATCTTCAGGTAATTCTATTTCTCTTGTTATTTTCTCCTTCCTGCCAACTCTTTCTTTTTTCATTTAATAACAGTAAGCCAAAAGCCTTCCTCCTGTTTTCTTTGATTTGGCATCGTAGTGGGTTATAATTCCTTTTGGTGTTGAAACAACTAATATGCCTAAGTCCTTAGCCGGCAAGTATCTTTTTTCAAATTTTTCAAAATCATCGCTTTGAACACTATATTTTGGCTTGATAACACCGCACTTGTTTATGCTTCCTGTTAAACTAAGCTGGATGTAGTTGCCTCTGCTGTCAATGACTTCCTTGAAGTCACCAACATATCCGTTTTCCTTCATGACTTTTAATAGCTCTTTTATTACCTTTGAAACTGGCTTTATCAAGCACTCTGACTTTCCAATTAACTCGTTGTTTAGTATTAATGACATCGCGTTTGCTAATGGATCGTTGAGCATTTTACCACCTTAACTGTACTTCTTAAATCCAAGGCTTGTTGCAATTTCTCTAAAGCATGTCCTGCAAACTCCCAAGCCATACTTGCTTATGTAACCCCCTGGTCTGCCGCATCTTTTGCATTTTTTTGTTGCTCTGCCGTATTTTCTTGATTTTGGGGTGTTGTGCTTGATGTATTTCTGCATCTTAACGGGCTTTGCTTTTAATTGCTTGAATATTTTTTTATAATCACTGTAAGTCATTTACTCATCCCCCACCCTCGTATTGAAGTTAGTTGCCATAAAATCTATAGCTTCTTGCTT
>JACPMP010000049.1 GCA_016185915.1 Candidatus Woesearchaeota archaeon | reverse complement strand
CATTCTTATAATAAAAAATTTTACATTTCCATCACTATGCTCATTTAGCCAATCTACCGCTTTTCTATGTTCATCTCTTACATCTTTAACAATCCATATTATTATTTCGGCATTTAATCCAGATGCATAAGTAATAAGTTTTCCCAAATGGTCATGGTCTGTTTCTTCAAGTTGATTTTCAATTATTATCTTCCTTTCTGTATTTTGCTCTTGGGCAAGAATATCAACATAAAATTCTCCCACTTCTGCCTCTTTTTTAATTAAAGTTATCTCTACACCTATTTCGTCACTTAATAGGCTAAGATTTTCTGGTTGAGCTAACCAATTAGTAAAGTCAATGGCTTCGTGATTCCATATTTCCCTTAAACTCACATTTTCTAATTTACCTAATTGGGTTTCCATATAGTGAGAGAATACCATATTATTTATCAATTTTATGCTACTTTTGAGGCAAAGCTAATTTTTTCGAAACCTATTTAAATAAATCTCAATTCCAGTTTGTTACCTATGATTGATGAAGCTATTATATAATAGCTGAGTGAGGTAAGCAAATTCTATTTGTCTTATCCTCAATTCGTGGGATTGAGCAGTGGAATGGTGAGCGAGTTTCTCGCGAACCTCGCATGTCACTCGAAATCCCACTTGATTAAGGTGTCAACTGACTTTGCAGTTGGAGGTAGTTAAAATGGTTTTTGAAGCGCCAAAGGAATTAGTGGACAAGGTTTATGAAGCTATAGAAGTGGCTAAAGCTACTGGAAAAATAAGAAAGGGCACAAATGAAGCGACAAAGGTAATTGAAAAAGGTATTGCAAAATTTGTCGTAATAGCAAAAGATGTTAATCCGCCAGAGATAACAATGCATATACCTCTTCTTGCAGAGGAAAAAAATGTGCCATGCATTCAAGTTCCAAGCAAGGAAGAGCTTGGAGCAGCAGCGGGATTAGATATCCCAACTGGAAGCGTTGCCATAGTTCAAGAGGGAGAAGCAAAGCAGTTGGTGAAGGAAATAACTGACAGGATGAATAAGTAAAATGGCAAAGGAAGATCCAACAAAGCATTTAAAGGAAGATGTTCGCGGTCAGATTAAAAAGAAAGACCAAAAACAACAAGAAGAACAGATTAAAGGCTCTGTCAATTTTTCATTTGCAACACCTGCAAAAGTAGAGGAGATTATCGGAAGAACAGGCACTAGAGGAGAGGCAATCCAAGTAAGATGCAGAGTCTTGGATGGAAGAGATAAAAACAAAGTATTGAGGAGAAATGTCAAAGGCCCTGTGCAAACAGGTGATATTTTGATGCTTCGCGAAACAGAATTTGAAGCAGGCCAATTGACAAAAGCTGGCAGAGGAAGCGGGTAAAATAATATTAAATTTATAAAAAATAAAAATCAATCTGAAAATTTGCAGTGACATGCGAGTGAGCTCGTTGCGAACTCGCTCACAACTCACTCAAATTTTCATTAGTTACACTCGGCAAAATTTTTTATTGCCAATAAAATTTTGCCTCGAAATATAACAATGAATAAATAGGCGAGGCAAAAATAGGTAAATGGTGAGCGAGGTTCGCCGAGCTCACCTCGCATGTCACTGGAAGAAGATTTTTGCCGAGCACAAGAGTTTGCGACGAAGTCGCAGATTGAAATTATTAAAAGTTATAAAAAATTAAATTAATTAAATAAAATGGCAAAGTGCACTTTTTGCGGCAACAATATAGAAAGGGGGACTGGAAAGATTTATGTGCAGAAAGACGCAAAGATTTTATACTTCTGCTCATCAAAGTGTGAAAAGAACCATATAAAGCTTGGGAGAAAGTTCCTTGAGACAAGATGGAGCAAAAGATTCAAGCGTGAAAAGCAAGAGGGAGTGGAATGATTGAAAAAAGCATTGTCATTATAAAGCCGGATGGAGTTGAGAGGGGACTTATTGGAGAGATTTTAAAGAGATTTGAGAATGCCGGATTGAAAATAATTGGAATGAAAATGGTTTGGATTGACAAAAAATTTGCAGAAGAGCATTACAAAGCCCACAAAACAAAGCCATTCTTTAAGGAATTGGTGGAATTCATAACAGAAGGTCCTGTTGTTGCTTTTGTTGTTGAAGGAGTGCACGCAGTTGACAATGTAAGAAAACTAGTTGGCCCAACATCTCCTCATGAGGCAATGCCTGGCACAATAAGAGGCGATTTTGCGCATATAAGCATGGCATATGCTTCAAAGAAGGGTTTAGGCGGAAAAAATGTTATTCACGCCTCTGGCAGCAAAAAAGAAGCTGACGCTGAAATTAAGCTATGGTTCAAGAAAGAAGAGATGCATTCTTATACGACAGTGCATGAGAAGCATGTGTTTTGAGAGATAAAAAACAATTTTTGGTTTTCTAGTCCTTAGAAACAGTAAGTTATAAATAGGACTTAATCGTTTATACCATTAGTGAATAAAAATGACACCAGTATCGCTTAAAACAATACATGAGGATTTAAGAAGTCTACAAAAAGACGTGGAATTCATAAAGCACGCTATTGCGGAAGATTTCGAACTTAGCAATGAAGCTAAAAAACAACTAGAGGAAGCCAGAAAGACTCCTAGAGCTGATTATATCAGCCAAAAGAATATTGAAAAAGAATT
>JACPMP010000027.1 GCA_016185915.1 Candidatus Woesearchaeota archaeon | reverse complement strand
GAGGAAAATCTTCGCAGTAATATGTTCCATACATGATGTACCTAGTTGTTAAAGGATCGACTCTATGCAAGCAACAAGTAGGGGCATAAGGATAAACAGAAAGATCATCATTCTGAAAAGCACAGCGGAAAATATAATCTTGTTCTATATAGTTATTAATTTCACTTGATTCAGTCACAACTTTAGTTACATCGGCGTCACCGAAAAGGGTGAATCTTGTTTCAGTAACTGTCCCATCAGGAGGAGGCATGTTTATAGGAACATCTAAGAAAAGGACAGCAAAATTGTCGCCCCATTTATATTTATCATATGGCATTAGAGGATCCACAGGAATATCAATATATGCACCATTATTAGTTAAGGTGAGGTATTGCGTTGTAGCACTTGTAACAAGTTTTCCAGTCGAATCTAAATAAGACACGGTTGCTCTAACATTTTGTAGTGAATCACCTATTATACCAGCACGAAGAACAGATGCTTTTGATCTTGCACCGCCCATATTTGCAACACCCAT
Organism: Candidatus Woesearchaeota archaeon; assembly: GCA_016185915.1. GTDB lineage: Archaea > Nanobdellota > Nanobdellia > Woesearchaeales > GW2011-AR4. The sequence continues at coordinate 4,585 of JACPMP010000027.1, read as the reverse complement.
ACCTTCTTGTATATGAAAGAATAATTTACCCTCTATTAATTTGTTTTGTATATTTTGCAAAGTTGCTCCTGAGGCTATCAAATCAGGCAAGCTGGATTTTTTTGCTCCTCCGCCACTACGCACTGCACTTGCTGTTCCCAAAGAAAAACCATTTGTAAATATCAGCAAAATTACTATGGCAATAATTAAAACGACTAGAAAATGTACCCAGTTGTGCTTATGAGTTTCTTTAACTCCTTTCACTTCACTCCCTTTTTTCTGCGTTTTTTATTATTTTTTAATTTTATGAGAATTAGTGTTTATAAATCTTTCCATTTTCAATTTGTAATTACTTAATAGAAATAAAATTTAATGCTCCCGCCGGGACTTTCACCAACCTTTTCATTTCCAAAAGCTCCGATTCGAGGGATTTTTTTCACGAAAAAATCCCTCCCCGGTTTTCTTTTGGTCAAGCTTTTCTTTGCGAGGCTCGTGCGAGCAAAGAAAAGGTTGTTTTGAACCCAGGTCTTCGGATCGAAAATCCGAAATGATTGGTTATCCCTAAAGAACAACCACCATATGATGGACTTTCTTCAGACCGGACTACACCACGGGAGCAGGATTAGATGGTTTATTGAATTGTTTTTAAAATTTGTCATTTTTTAGAAACACTTAAAAATATTAACAAATTGTACTATGGTGTGGGTAGAATAGAAATAAAAAACAAAACGTTGGAGTACCTTCATAGGGACTATTATGAATACTTTAATAATTTGGTTGATGAAGATTTAAAGGCGGGTTATGAAACCCTAATCTTAGATCTACTCTTACTTGCTGAAATACCCAAAAAGGAGTGCAGCATCAAGTGGGAGGGTTCATTCGATGATGGCAAAAAGGTAAAAGTTATAATATCAAACAGTCATATAACATTAAGTTTTGAATTGAATTTTCAAGGAGAAGCTGTAGATCTCGATAACCTTCTAAAAGGATTAAACAAATTTATAAAGTTACGAAACCCTAATGAAAAAAGAAAATTACAGGAATTGCAAATTTACGATGACCAAACAGGTTGTGTTTGGTTTGTAACAAATAATGAACTACGGGAATTGTGTCCTTTGCTCCATAACAAGTGGAACCACTTCGAAGATCATTTATGTACCGTCACAGTTAAAGATGCGTTTAAAAAATCAGGGATTAAGTGGGTTAGGAATTTATATAAAAGAACAGTTGAGAGGATAGTAGCAAAACTTCCCACAGGGATTTGAACCCCAGACCTCCGGCTGGCCTAGAGAATTCTTGGATTCTTTACTTTGATACCAAAAATCTCGTATAAGACTTGCGTGTTCAAAGATACTGTCTGAACTCGGCGCTCTAACCAGCCTGAGCTATGGGCCCAATAGAATTTGAGATATTTTAAAGTAATTTAAAAGGTTTTCTGAAACTTTCACCCAAATTTTCCTTCTCTTGAAAGCCCTTCAACAGCCATTCTCAATTTCTCAATGTGTCTTTCCAAATCCTGCTTTAGCTCTTTGTATTCTTCTGCACATAATGGATGACTATCCCTTTCTGCATCCTTGATTGCATGCTTTTCAATAAATGCTGCAATCTTCATAATCTTATACAGAAGTTTGGTTTTATCATAGTTGCAATTGCACAACATTTCTATCACCTCAATTTTTAGACATTCTTTGATATTGGTATATATAAATTTTTCCACAATTTATTTATATAAGTTAAGTAAAGAGGTAATCAAAAGATGGTGATTAAGATAAATAGAAATCGTATTATTTTGTTTGTTCTCCTTGTAATTGCTTTAGTGACAATAAGCGGTTGCACAAAGCCAGAGTGCAAAACAAGTGCAGACTGCCTATCAAAAGCATGCACATTGTCAAAATGCGAAAGCAAAAAATGTGTTTACACTCAACAACCAAATTGCTGCGGCAATGGGGCTAAAGACAGCATAGAAAATGGAAAACAAGGAAATCAATGCACTTGCCCTCAAGATTATGGAAAATGCGAGGGAAAAGCAAAAACAAGGGTTGGCTCAAGGGAAGAAGATGCCGCTTATGTGCATTATTACTGCAGTGCTGATAACCAATGCGTTTTAGGCACAGAGAGTAAAGATATCGCGCCACAAAACTTCTTAGATGCCATAGACATAGGATTTTTCAAGGCAAGTTCTGTTGTAAAATATAACAAGCCCTTTGATGTAAGCAAGGATAGTTTTGAATTTAAGATAACTCTAGACGACACAAGCAAGGATTTGATATTGCCTGCAGAGCTTACAAAATTAAAGTTGCTTTATAGCAGCGACTATTCAAGATCAGAGCTGCTAATTGCTGAAAAGGACTTAGGAAATTCACTTAATACTATAGGCGACAGTGCGAGAATAAGCACTCCATTAACCTTGGGCTACAAGCCGCAGGAATTGGAAGAAACTGGTTCATTAAGATATATCGTTGATTATACCTACACCAAGCAGGTTGTAAGCGGCAGAACAGTCAATGGGACAAATATTTACTCTAATGAGCAGGTTAGAGGGACATTTAATTCTCCCTCAAAGCAGGTTTTCTTTGTGAGAAACGGATAAAATGTTTGATAAAAGGGCAATAGAATTATCGCTTAACTTCATTGTTATACTTATAATTTCAATCATAATATTTGGATTTGGCATAAGATTTATTTACAATCTTTCTTCTAAAGCAAAAGACATTACTGATTTAACATATGACCAACTTGATCAGAGGATAGGCGATATTATTTGCGAGGGCTCTGAAAGGGTTTGTGTTGGTATTGACAGAAAGACAATACAAAAGAAAGATTTTGGCGTTTTTGGGATGAGGATAATAAATATTTTGGAATCATCAACTGCAACTCGCAATTTTCGAATAACAGTTTCACCACCAACTGCTCAATTGGGCTTTAAAAAAGATAACACTCCCATTACAGTCACTAGTTCCTTTAGCGGCTTAATTGTAATACCACCTATATCCAATCCAAGGGATATTGTTATAGAAAAAAATGAAGAGAAAACTGTTGGAATAGGCATAGAAGTGCCGCCAAATGCAGTTTCTGGAACTTACATTCTTGATGTCAGAATTGATACAGATGGAGTAACACCACACTATTCCGAGCAGAAATTATATGTTGAGGTGCCTTAATAATAGTTATACTCAATTTTTGCGAACGCCTAAAACGATAGAGGGACAAAATTTATAAAGAAACTTTTACCTTAATACTTTATGACTATAAATTGGAAACAAATTGGAATTTTTTTAGCATTAATGATTTTGGTTGTCGCTTTAGGCAATCTTATTTTTAGGTATATTATACCAATAAAATCTGTAAAGCTAAATAGTGAAAGTATGGCGCCAACTTATTACAAAGGCGATGTTCTTTTTTATAGCCCTTTAATTTCTTATAATATTAATGATATTATTTTGTATAAACCTTTAATTAGGCCACAATCTATAGTTGTTAGAATAATAGAAGAAAATCCAGATGGAACATTTAAGGTTAAAGGGGATAATCCACAAACAAATCCTATTCCAATAGCCCAACTTGATCAAAATAATCTTAAAAAAGAACAAATTATTGGAAAAATATCCTTTGGTACAAAATCATACATATTCTACCCATTAGTGTATGGAATAGAAATAATATTAGCAATTCTTTTAACAATTTTGATATCTAAAAAAATAAAAAAATAAATTTTGCCCCTTTCTTCTTTGTCTTGATGTACCGCTTCGCTCAGAATAAGACGGCGTTCGCAAAAACTTTGCTAACGCAACCACATTGCATTCTCGCTTCGCTCGGGGCATTTAACAGAGGCCCCCATACGATTTTGAAACATTATTTAATTTTCAACCTTAATATCCTATCATCATTGAGCTTAGGAATGCCTCTTCCGTCTCTATTGCTTGTCGCGATATACAAGTAACCCTCGTGCTCAACCACATCCCTAATCCTGCCCAAATCGCTGAATAATTCTTCTTCATGCAAAATCGTTTTGTAATCTTTATCAAAAATAATTTTTCTGAGATGTGTTCCTCTTAAGCCAGCTATGTACAAATCGTTTTTGTAAAATGCTATACCAGAAGGTGCTAGTGTAAATTCACTGTAACATCTTATAGGATTTACATATTCTTTAGAAATTTCATTGCATTCATTTGGCCAGCCATAATTTTTTCCTTCCGCAATTTTATTTATTTCATCATTCTTTGTTGGACCATGCTCTGAGGCATATAGTTCTTTAGTAACAGTATGCCATGCCAAACCCTGAGGATTTCTATGTCCATATGAATAAACATAATTGCCAAAAGGGTTATCTGCTGGAATTGTTCCATCTTTATTCATTCGCAGTATCTTTCCTGCCAAAGAATTGATGTCTTGAGCAGAGGATGGAACAGTAGCATCGCCAGTTGTGATGTAAAGATTTTCATCAGGACCGAATTTTATCCTGCCACCATCATGAAATCTTGCATTTGGTATATTGTCCAATAATATGAATTCGTCTTCCAGCTTTTCATTCAATACAAATCTAGAAACCCTGTTTCCATTTTGATGCGTGTAATAAACATATACAAACCTGTTTTTATCGAAGTCA
>JACPMP010000026.1 GCA_016185915.1 Candidatus Woesearchaeota archaeon | reverse complement strand
TCTACATGAGATACTTGGACAGACAGAAATACTCGTCAACAAACCAGACCGTGCTAATTTCTTATTGAATAAATTTCGAGCCCGTAATGCCACCATGTCTATTGACTGGTGGATAGGGCTCGACTAGAATTATTTTACATGTCTTTATTCTGTCTTTTGTGCCGTAGACTATGACTATTTTTTGGATTTGGCTGTATTTCATTTGTATTAAATGATAGAAATATAGGAAATATATAAAGATCACCATTTGTTACCAAATTACGTAACAAAATTTATTCTAAAGAATACCTTTTTGATTCAACCAATCTTATATCTTCAATATTATCATTGACTATTTCAAATCTCCACAAGTTATAAGTTTTGGTTCTGCTGTCCCAACAAAAAAAGATTGGGATAGTTGGTTTGCTTGTTATTTTTTTAACATGCATATAAGGGAAGTATAGTTGCCTTCTACTGACTCTTTTTATTATCTTTGCTTTTGCCTCAATAACAATAGCAAAATTTTCTCCTTCAATTCCAGCATCTATCTCTATGCCTGGTTTTTCAATTTTAATTGTATGACCTGCAACAGTTAAATCAAACTCAGTTGATCTCTGTTTACCCATCATTGAGAAGTACAATTCTTTATTTCCTAATTTGAGGAAATTTCTTAAAATACCTGCATTAATCATGTTTAAAAGGTATTGTTGTTCGCCCATTCCTGCATTGGAACTTTTTAAATTAAATTTTACTACTGAACTAAATTTTATTATTTGAGTATTAATTGGAGGTAAATCTAAAAACCCATCACATTTAATTAACCACCAACTTGTTATAGAATTTGGAAAAAGCATAATACTGTTCTCTTTAAGCACTTGAGGCATAGTTTCTTCAGAATCAAAATAGAGCAATAACCGAATTTCTTTGTCGGCAATAATTTTTTTAATATCCTCTGTTGTAATCTTAACATATCCTTTTTTAAAGTTAAAATATTCTTTTATTATTTCTTGCCAATGTTTATTTCTTTCTTCATTAGGATAAACCATATTTTTTATTCAAAAACACAAAATTATAACTCTATGTTACAAAACTATGTAACACAACTATATATATCGTAACTCGATACGCAATTCTATGAAATTAAGGTTTAAATTAGCTTTAGAAAAAGTGGGGGAATTGTCAAAAACTTTCTTGATACTTTCTAATATAAAAAGATTAAAATTATTACTATTGTTGCACAAAATAAATCCATCTTCTTCAGCAGATATTCATAGGTTAGCAAAAAAAGAAGGTTTGTATGATAACAGAGAAACTACTTACAGAGCTTTAGAGGATTTAGTAAAAACAAAACTGGTTTCTAAGTTTTACGATGAAGAAAAGAAAGAATTAGTTTATTTTATAAAAAACAAAAAATGAGAACAACCCATAAAATAATAATCGGAGATGCTTTGGAAGAATTGCCTAAAATTCCTTCTGAATCAGTAGACTTGGTATTTGCAGATCCACCTTACAATATGTCTAAAAAGAGGGGTTTGGGCTGGAAATATAGCAAGCATATCACAATGCAGGAAGAATGGGACATATTTTCTAAAGATGAATACTTTCAATTTAATCAGAAATGGATAAAAGAATGTTTAAGGGTTTTAAAACATGGCGGTAGTTTATGGGTTTGCGGTTCATTTCATAATATCTATCAAGTTGGTTTCATATTACAACACATAGAAAATGTAAAAATTAATAATAGTATAGTGTGGTTTAAGCCAAACGCCCAGCCAAATATAACTTGCAGATTCTTTACAGAAAGTACAGAGCATTTGATTTGGGCATCTAAAAATGGCAATGGCAAGAAATGGAAGTTTAATTATGAAGCAACTAAAAATCTCATTGAAGATAGATTAAACCCAAAAGGAAAACAAACACGAAATGTATGGGCAATTCCTTTAACATCAAAAGAAGAAAAATGGGCGGGCTGGCATCCAACACAGAAGCCGATGGAATTATTGAGAAGAATAATCTTATCATGTACTGATGAAGGCGATACAGTTTTAGATCCATTTCTAGGCTCTGGAACAACATCTGTGGTTGCCAAAATGCTTAACAGGAACTCTATTGGGATTGAGAAAGAGAAAAAGTATTTAGACATAATCAGGAAACGTTTAAATCCGCCTCAAAGAAAGATTAATGAAGATACATTAATGGAAGTTTCTTCTGATTGATTCATGAAATTTCTGGTGTTTACCAAAAACGGTAATCTATTATTACCAAAAACAGTAAAATTTATATACTAAATTATATTTTCTTACTAAAAATGGTAATTTTTGAAAGTAAATGGGAAATAATGGACATTACAGAAAAAGAGATTTACGTCAAATGGCACGATTTTGCTTACCAGGATGATTTAGAGTCGGCAGAATCGCTTGCTGAAAAGCATCCTAGAAACGCTATTGTTTTGGGATATTACTCTATGCATAATATTGCCAAGAAATATTTAGGGGAAGTGTTCAGCATTAAAATTCCTCAAGAAGACACCCATAGCTTAACCTTAAAAGCATTGAAGGAAAAAATAAGCAAAGAAGTAACTAGAAAAAGGGTTGTTGGGCTAATGAAGAAGGCTTAGGAAGAATACGAAATGTTCTCTAAGCCAAAACCAGAATTGTTGTCTACTCTATTAAGATATGGCAGATCGGAAAGGGCATCACAAAGCTATTATCAATCAAAACAAGCATCAGAGAAAAGAATTGGAAGTGAAAAAGCCAAAGAATTCATTGATACTATCGTCAAGCCATTCATTAAAATTATGAAGGAGCTGGATGTATGATAGACAATATTTTAGGAAATAAGGTATTAATGAGGATATTGAGATTTTTGTATTTGTCTCCTAACAGATATTTCTCTTTTTTAGAAATAGAAAAATTTGTTGGGATGGGAAGAGCCGGAACAACCTTGGCTTTAAGAAAATTAGAGTATTATGGAATGGCGTATGTGGAGAAAAAAGGAGGAAAGAGATACAAATTAAATTTAGACAATCATCTGGTGGAGTTGCTTAAAGGATTGTTTGATTATGAAAAAAAATTTTTCCAGGGGATAGACCCTAAAAAACTAAATGCAATAGCTAATTTTGAGAATGACTGCATTAAAAGACTGGAAGGGTTGAAAGGAATATGGCTGTTCGGCTCGGTAGCTAAGGGGAAGTCCAAAGAGAAATCAGACATTGACTTATTTGTTTTTGTGGAAAAAGGCAGGAATAAAGCTCTGTTAAAGGCAGCTTTGGAAGAGATTAAGGAGAAATATGAAGAGAAGTACAAGATTCAGACAATCCTTATGGATGAGGAAGAATTGGAGAAAAGGAAAAAAGAGCCATTAGTTCAGGAAATCATGGCAAGCGGGATTAACATCATGCCGAGAAGCTGATAATTAAGAAGAGGTTGGAGCTGGTGAAGAGGAAGATTGGGGAAGAAATTGAAATAACTTAAAATAATATAGAGGAAATACAACTTCTGTCACTTACAACTTAGTACATAACTTATTTTCAATATGGTAAAAAACCACTGGACATGTTCACGTGATATTTATAAACCCTTGATTCTTACAACTCTTAAACATTACTTAAAAAGAGATGATAGTTGTGAAAATAAAAGATATAGCTTTAGAACAAAGACCAAGAG
>JACPMP010000043.1 GCA_016185915.1 Candidatus Woesearchaeota archaeon | reverse complement strand
GTTAATAACAATACAGGTTATAAAGGCATTTGACAAGGATTGGAGCACTAGAAGGATATTTTACGGTGTTCAAGCTAAGCATAAAAAAACTGGAATTGAAGTCCATATAAACACCATAAGCAATATGGTGGATAGAAGCACAGATACAAAGATTTCTATTCCAAGCGAATTGTTTGAGCATACAAGAAGATTAAAAATAAGAGGGCTTTATCATAAAAAAGAGATTGAAATTCCAGTTTGCCCTTTCAATTATCTTTTAACTCTTAAAGCAATACCAAATCGATTGAAAGATGATTTTGATTTTTGCTTGCTGCTGTTGAATAAGAATTATTCTGCTGACGAATTTGTGCACTATTTAAAGAAATGCGCAGACACTAAGCAATTTCTAAACAAATGCAAGAGAATTGCTAACAGGGAATATTTTTTCAGCTTGCCAAAAAGCGTGATTACGAATTATACTTTTGACTTAGTTAAGTTCAAGGCAGTTTCAAAGAGAATTGAAGAAATAAAGAGACTGTGGCTGTTGAAACCCAGGCTAATTTTGTAAAGACTTTTGATATTCCTAAAGATGTAAAACCAGGAAAATATTCTCTTCATGCTAAGATAGTGTACGCAGATGGAAAAGAATCTAAGGCAGAAAACTCCTTTGAAGTTATTAAAAAGCAGATAGATAAAAAGATATATTACGGACTTACAGGTTTATTAGGTTTAATTATTTTAATATCCATTATTTATAAATCTGGGCCTTTAGTTAAAAAAATACAACTGCGGGTTAAAGTGCGGAGAATTGTTAAAAAGAGGGAAATTAAGTGAAAAGCGAGGCAACTCAAATATTTTTTTAAAAATTCAAAAATATACATCAAAGATAATTATTTACTTCTTACTCGGCACAACCATGACCTTTTCAGTCTTAAAGTTTTTATAGATGCCTTCCAATATGTCAGTTCCAGCATATCCAGCAAGCAAGCTTAGTCTGGGATCAAAATTGAACACTATGCCTGTAAACACACCAATAATCATGGCAATTGTTACAGTAATAGCCCAATAGCTCCAAAGTATCTTCCTTTTCAAGGCCAATGCCTTCAGAATCCCTACAAACACCTCTTGTCAAGCCGCCAACTCCGCCTAACAGCCCAGCTAAAACTAGTTCATTCAAAGTATTCATCTTTTACAGGTTGCCAATTGCAGTGAGCAGTTTCCTATGCCCAGCTATAAGCTTTTCAAATTGCTTCAGCTACAATTTCATATTTTTCCTTATCTCTTGAATTCCCGTATTTTGCCATTTTTTATCCACTCCTTGATTTCTTCATTGGTATAATAGTCCTCGCGTATTCCCTGCCACAGTTAAACCTTTCGGTTATGGTCTAGGAATATAGATATAGAATAAGTGAATTAAAGCTGATAATTATTCAATTAATGAATAATAATTTTAAAATGCACTACCCAATATAATCCACATCTTTGCCGAATTTCTTCTGCAATTTTTTTAATGCAATCTGCTTTGTGACTTCGCTTAACTGCTCTGTTTTTTTCATTATCTCATTTTCAATGTCCTTAATCTCCCTGTCAAGCTTACTCACATCGATGTTCATGCCTAATTTTTTGTCAAGAATTTTCAAAATCTCCTTTGCGCCATTAATGCCAAGGTACATTGGATGTCCATAAGTTTCTGCCAAAAACGAAATAGCTGCCATATCCCTTCTTGAAGCCAAGCCAAGCAACAAGCCAGAAACCCCAACAATTGGACCAACAATTCCATAAAGCTTGTTGCTGACCATATCACTCTTGTATTTCTCTATAACCCTCTTTGTATTGCCAGTGCAATAAACTTTTGGCTTTTTAGGAATGTCAGCCAATCCAATTCCTCCGAGCGTAATTACTTCTTTTCCATTAAATTTCTGCACTATATCAAGAATCTTCTCTGAGAATTCATAAGAGCTTACCTCATCAATTGGCTGCACATCGCCGCCAAGCAGCAAAAGGTCCTGTTTCTTTCCGCTAAATTGCTTGTAAAAAACCTCTACAATCGGCAGTTCAACTAGGTTGTCCTCATTCACAAATACCGAATGTGGAAATGTATAAGAGGTTATTTCGTATAATTTTTTTGCTTTAAGCTCATCAATAAGAAAATCAACAGCAACTTTGCCAACATTTCCAATGCCAGGCAATCCCTCTATAAAAGTTGGCTTATTCAGCTTTGGAATTTTTCCAAATTGTTGAATCTTCCAGTAATCATCTCTCATAGCAAGCCCCTTTTAAGATATTCGTTAAGCTTCGCTTTCCTTCTGTAAGAGCCAAACTTGTCATCTGGGCTATATTTCATGTGCCTTGAAAGCAAGCTCTTATTGCCGCATTCACAAATTTCCTTCATAGTGTAATTATTGCAATTAACGCATTTGAAAATGTGTCTCATTATGCTGATTCACGAGTAAATTCCGCTGCTCCTGCATGTTTCGTTACAGTGCTTATTGCACTCTCAGTTGCATTTTTCATAAGCTTCTCAGCTTCCTTATAATCAGGGGCCTTTACCATAAACCTGTAAAGCCCTGAGCCAAGATAATTTATGCTGATTTTGCCATTGGCAGCATCCTCGGCTTTCTTCAACGATTCTTTTATTGTTTCTATGCCATTTGGCGCAAATGTCGTTATCCTAAGTTTTCCTATAATTTCAACTTCTGCCGGCTTGATTCTTTGCTTTATTGTTTCGTCAATGATTTTAATGTATTTTTTGTCTATATTCAGCTTTTCCAGCAAACTTTCATCTTTAGCTGCTTCTTCAAAAAATTCATGAAGCGAAGCATACTTTTTCGCTGTCTTTTCTGAAATTTCGTTGTATAAATCCCCTGTTTTTATCCCGATTTTTCCCGAGGCTATTTCCACTATCTTCTCTGCATTCTGCTCTTTTTTAATGTCGTCTATCTTTCTTCGTTTTTCAGATTCATTAACCCTCCTTAAGGATAAATCAATATATCCCTTTTCCTCATTTATCCTTAGAACCTTGCACACTATCTTTTTGCCTTCTTTCACAAAATCTCTTATATTCCTGATTCTTCCGGGCGATACTTCAGATATATGGATTAAACCGGATTTGCCGTATTCATCGATATCTACAAACACAGAATGATATTGAACACTTGTGACTGTACAAAGAGCTAAGTCACCTTCTTCTGGAAAACCCTGTTTTTTAAAAAGCATTTTAAAATTTATTCCAGCACCTCTAATATCCTGGCTTTTATCCTGCTTTTGCCTCCTGTAGGCTCTGCAAGTATCTTCCCACAAACTAAACAATCAACTTTTGTCGCTGTTTTTCCAAAAGTTATCTGCTCATTCTTGCACTTAGGGCATCTTATCTTGATGAACTTGCTTGTCGATTTCTTTATTTTTACCATTTTGTCTCCTTTAGTGTCTTGAGTAATTTTTCTCCATTTATATACCTTTGCCTTAAAATAACAATAAAAATTATATATTCAATATAAAAAAATAATTGTATGTTGGACAATAGAAATAAAATAGCTTATGGCTTATTGTTTATTTTTGTAGCTGGATTCATTCTTATAATACTAAAGGGATTAACGATTTCTCAGCCTGGAGATGAGAATGTATATTATTATATGGGAAAACTGATTAATGAAGGAAAAATACCTTATAAGGATTTTTTCTTTGCTCATCCACCACTGCACCTTTATTTAATAGCTTTAATTTATACGTTATTCGGATTTAACATTGTCATTTTAAAGTCTATACCATTAATTTCAGTATTGATAGCTGCATTCTTTATTTTTAAAATGGCAAAAGAAAAATTCGGCAATGCCGAAGCCATAGTATCATCTTTATTGTTTTTATTCAGCTACAGCGTAATGTTCAATTCTGCCTTCTCGTTTGGCATAGATGTCGCAACAATGTTTCTTGTTGTTGGCGTTTATTTTTTATGTAATAAAGATAATTATATTTTATCTGGTGCATTTTTTGGCCTTGCCGGAATAACAAGATTATTGAGTTTAGTGCCCATCCTTGTCATATTTATCATAGTTTTGTTTTCAAACAAAAAAAATTTTCTAAAATTATCATCTGGATTTTTTATAATTTTTTTGCCGGTTAATGGAATTTTCACTTTATTATTTGGAGATAACTACGTAACACCCGTCTATAAGTTTCATTTATTAAAAAGTTTTGTGAGTGGGGAAAATTTTAGAGAGTATTCAGATATTATAAAACTGAATTGGGTACTATTTTCGTCAGCCATATTATTTACTTTTGTAAAAGATAAAAAACCAATTAGGATGTTTGTCATTACTTCAATTATTTACTTGATGCTTCTGATGGCTTTAAAAAAAATTTTTGGCTTTTATTTTGTTATAGTATTTCCGTTTTTGGCTATAATTGGAGGTTACAGCATTGTGAGAATTTTTAGGGCATTTAATTTGTCAAAAAAATGGTGCATCTTCATTATAATGATGTTATCTTCAGTTTTTGTATGGAATCTGGCGTCAGATATAATGTTTTTGGAAAAAATCGGTTTTGCGGGCTTTGAAAGGGGCAAGGATTTGATTGATTTTATTAACTCAGTTTCAAATAAAGAGACTATGCTATTTGGCGATGACTCTGCTGTTCCATTAATTGCCTTGATGACAAACAAAAAAATAGCATTAGACTTTGTCGATACAAACAGCCAAGTTTTTATTTCCGGCGTTAGAAATCTGGATAAAGTATTAAATGATTTAAAGGGCAAAGATATACTGTTCATAATAAGAAGCACTCAAGGCATTTCTTATTTCAACGGAGTAAAAGATTTTTTGAATAAAAATTGCGAGTTTCTAAGCCAATTTCACGATAAGATAGAAGGAAGTTATCTTGTTTATAGATGTGCTTGATGATAATTAAGGATATTGGTTATTTTTATATTTTTAAAGGTTAAATCCGTTGCTTCGCAACATTATTTTGTGCTCGGCGTAAATTGGGTAGCTGAGCGAGCGAGAGGCGAGCTCTCGCATTCCACACCACTAATTTACGCCTCGCCTATTGATTCACTAAAACTTTAATAAGCGGGTTACCTTCTTTACAAATTCTGCTAAAGGTCGCTCTCGTTTTTTGTTGATTTTTATTATTTTATTGGATGTAATCTATGAAAAATGAAATTTGTTAAAGCTACTACCCCTCTTTTTACTTAAACTCTATCTTCTTTGCCCTAAATCCCTGCCTTTGAACATGCATTTTTTTGCAAACCTTGCATTCATACCTTAAATCAGTTTTCTTTGTCGTTTTTTTGTCTTTCTTCTTGAATTTGCTTATTGCGGGCTTTGAGTATCTCCCAAGATTGCCTAAGCCCCTTGCTTGTCCTCTTTTTCTTGCCCTTATTTTTGAGCCATAGGTAAGGCCGCTTGGATTTTTTTTCTTTGTAGGTGAAATATTATGCTCTGTATGTTTCTTGCAATAAGGACAATACCTCTTAACAATTTTTGGAAGTTTCATATCAGAAAAATGAATTGATGTTTTATTTAAAAATGTTTTGAAAAAATTTCAGTTAAATTGGAAAATAAGAAAGTTATTCTTCCTTAATCTCTTCTGCCTTTTCCTTGCTTATGAGCACATCGGCGATTTCTGCTGGCAAATTTGCAATATCCTCTTCCTCAAAAGGGCCGTATTCCTCAAGCTCGGGCCCTACAAATCTTGCAACAGAATAAATAAAGCGTACCAGTTTTGTTGATTTTTTAAGCTCCAGTGCTGTTTTGAAATCTTCTTTTGGTTTTTTATCCTCAAGCGACTTGTGAGCGAGTTCGCTTTGACCTGCATGCGAGAACGCTCGCATGCTCGCGTTCAGGTCACTCGCATTCGGCTGCATAAACGGCATTTTCTCATTAAGGACACTGTACAAGATTGCATCTCTGTAAGTGTCAAGAAGATTAGTCAATGCGTCAAAAACAACCCTTTCCTCTTTCAACAATGCCGTAGTATCTATAAGATTTGATTTTGTCCTGCTTTTGTCTAAAGCCATATTTATTATTTTCCTCTCCCTCCTTTCATATATCTCTTTTAGAATCTTATAAATATTTTCCAACTGCCTTTCTGTCTTCTTCTTTTCGTCCAGAGCAAATGTGGAATCGCTTTTAGCTTCTATTATCTTTTTCTTGTCTTTAATATAGTTGATTGTATCGCTAAAGAAAGTTGGCTCTAATTTCTGCAAATCTGCCCTTTCTTTTTCTCTCTGCAAAACCTCAAATAGAGTTTCGTAAGTAATAACAACTTCTTGTGCCATTTCCACCCTCATAAGAAAGAATATGGCTGACTATTTAAATAATTTGTCAATTAAAAGCCAATACTTTTTTAAAACAGTATTCTATACTATATAATATGGCAGAACTTGTATTTAAGGATTTAAGCTTTGAGAAAGAAAAGGATAAAATAAAGGTTAATTTCCTTAAAATATTCTATACTTATTTGGAAGAAAGCAGCCTTAGGAAAATAGCTCCTTTTGAAATAAAAAAAAATTCCATTTTTTTTGAGAACATCTCTGAAGGGAATGCAAGGAAAAAAATGGAATTTTTGCTGCATAATTCATTCAAAAATCTAAAAAATAAACTCAATAATAAAACTGCGATATACATTCATCAATCATCCGGAATACCGCTTCTCGGAACAAACTATTTTGGATTGATTGACAGGGGAACAAATATAATTGAAGTCAAGCCAATAACAAGTTGCAACATAAGCTGTGTTTTCTGCTCTGTTGATGAAGGCCCTTCTTCAAGAAGAAAGGTTGATTTTGTAGTCGAGAAAGACTATTTGGTGAATGAGTTCAAGAAAATTGTTGAGTTCAAAACTCAACGAGCTTCTAATGTCAATATTGATGCCCACATAAATGCACAAGGCGAGCCAACATTATATACTGATATGGTCGAATTAGTCAGAGACATAATGTCAGTTGAGGGTGTTAAGAGCAGTTCAATTGATACAAACGGAACATTATTAAGCAAGCCGCTTATAGATGAGCTTGCAGATGCAGGATTGACAAGGATTAATCTGTCGCTTAATGCACTCGACCCTGAAAAAGCTAATAAGTTGGCAGGCTGCCCTTACAATCTAAACAAGGTTCTCGAAATAGCAAGATACATTCCAACGAAGATGGATTTAATAATCGCTCCTGTATGGATAGCTGGCTACAATGATGAAGAATTAGTTAAGCTGGCCAAGTTTGCTGATGAGATTGGAGCTGGAAAGAACTATCCTCCTATAGGAGTTCAAAACCTGCTTAACTATAGATTTGGAAGAAATCCCGTTGCAAGTGTGCCTATGGAAGAATTCTATAAGAAAATGAGAGAGCTTGAGCAAAAACATAATGTCAAGCTTATTTTTGGCAAGAAAGATTTCAATGTTGAAGATCTTCCAGAACTGCCAAGACCGTTCAGGAAAGGGCAGATTATCAATGCAGAAGTGGTCTTGCCTGGAAGAATAGGCAATGAAAAGCTTGCAGTAGCACAAGATAGGTTGATTTCTGTACCGAACTGCTACAAGGAAGAAGGCTCAAAAGCAAGGATAAGAATTAAGAGAACAAAGCATAACATTTTCTTGGGTGAGCTATTGAAATAATCGAAAAGTGAAAAATGAGCAGCCCATTTCACATTCAGAAGAAGGACGTACAATTCTTAATAATTATGTGTATTTTTGCTCTCGCATCTATTCTTTTTATATCTTATCTTGTTTTTGATTTTTTCCCATTTTCAGGCGATGAATACTCCTATATATTTCAATCAAAAATACTTAAATCAGGAAAACTGTATTACAACTCTCCGCCAAACCCCGAGTTTTTTGAATTGCACCATGTAATCAATGACGGGAAATGGTACAGCAAATACCCTTTTGGATGGCCTTTAATCTTATTTTTAGGAGAGTTATCTAATTTGAGGTGGATTATAAACCCGATAATTGGAGTTCTTACTCTTATTTTTTTATTTTATTTTTCTAAATTCGTATTTGATGAGGATATTGCATGTATGTCGGTATTTTTAATGGCCATCTCCCCTTTTTTTATTTTTAATTCAAGTTCGTATTTCCCGCATCCTTCTTCATTATTATTCTCTGTCCTTTTTCTTTTTTTTTACTTTTTGGCATTAAAAAAAGAAAGAGTGGCGTATTCTTTTGCAGCAGGGATATCTCTTGCAATTTTATTCTTCATTAGGCCGATTGACTCTTTAATTGCAGCATTTCCTATAATCATATTTTCATTTATAGAGTCAAACAAAAATAAAAAGATATTAAAAAGCATTTTAATTATATTAGTTGTATCTGCCATCTTTTCGCAAATTCCGCTTTATATTAATTATGCTCTAACTGGCAACGCTTTCCAATTTTCATACCAAGCATACGACCCAAACGACAGATTAGGGTTTTTTGGAAGAAATACCTTTATTAAAGGAATCCAGAATACGGTGCATCATTCTAAATTCCTGTTCTTTTGGCTGCCGCTAACAATATTGTTTATCCCGTTTGCCAAATACGATAAAATCAGGTTATTATTACTGTCAATTTTTCTTCTGAATGTGCTTGTTTATTTCTTTTATCATTCACCCGGAGGAGATCAATTTGGGCCAAGATATTACTATGTTTCTTTTCCAATCATGGCCATCTTAGCAAGCTCTGCCATTAATAGAATCAAAATGATAAATACGAAATGGGTATTGGCTTTATTAATCATAGTCAATTTATCTGCAAACATTTATTTCGCCTACGATATCCACAGCGAAGTTTTATTCAGAAAGCAAGTTTATGACTTTGTCAAGGAGCAAAATATACACAATTCTATAATTTTTTTAAAGAGCACTAACGAGCAAGGATGCGCGTGGTATACTCGCAACAGCCCGACATTAGACGATGATAACCTATTTGCTTGTGATTTAGGCAGTATAAACAAAGAATTAATGAAGTCCTTTCCAAATAGGAAGGCCTATTTTTATGATTTAAAACAAATGGGTCAACCGCCTTCCAATTATCATAAAAGTCTAGTTTGGTAAACTATATGTAAAGATATTAAAAGAACAAAATATAATATTTTCTTAGGAGGATTATTAAACTAAAATGCAAAATAAACCATCATTGAATCTCTGCATGATGACAAAAAACGAAGAAATTTTCTTAGAGCAATGCCTAAGCTCTGTTAAAGATATTGCTGATGAAATCATAATTGTTGATACCGGCAGCACAGACAAGACAAAAGAAATAGCAAAAAAGTTTAATGCAAAAATTTTTGATTTTAAGTGGATTGATGACTTTAGTGCTGCTCGTAATGAAAGCATAAAGCATGCCACAAAAGACTGGATACTTGTGCTTGATGCTGATGAAACTATAGCAGGAGAAGACTTAGATATGTTAAAACAATTGATTTCCGACGAGGATTCTGTGGGTTATTATTTTACAATAAGAACTTATACTGATAACTCAACAGCAGCTGGTTGGGTTTCTTCTAAAGATGACAAATATAAAGAAAGCAACAGTGCATCAGGATGGTTCACTACAAGGCTTATAAGACTGTTTAGAAATAATAAATCCATAAGATTTAATGGCATAATGCACGAGACAATAGATGCTTCTATACATAACCTAGGCAAAGTTAAATCTGCCTTCTTTCCAATACACCATTTTGGCAGGTTAAAAGATGAAAAAAGCGAATATAAAAAGGAACTTTACCAAAGATTAGGCGAACTAAAAATCAGCCAGAAAAACGACTTCCATTCATACTCCCAGCTTGGCATACAAGTGCAGGAAAATGGTGACTATGAAAATGCTATTCAATTATTTAAAAAATCTATTGAACTAAATAAAAACTACTTTAAGTCATGGCTTAATCTTGGTGCATGCTACTTAAAGTTAAACAAATTAAGTGATGCAGAATATGCGCTGCAGCAGGCTGTATTAATTAACCCATCTAATTACTCAGTTCATAACAATCTTGGTATAGTTTATTCCAAGCTAAACAAGGCAGAAATGGCTATCAAAGAATTCTTAACAGCATTAATACTAAACCCAAGAAGTGCCAGCACTTATTTCAATCTCGGCTTGGCTTATGATATCATAGGCGCCAATGATAATGCTTATGAATCATTTAAGAAAGCAATTGAGCTAAATCCAAGGTATAAGGAGAGGATAAATTTAAGTTAGAATTTTCTGTATTGTTCTTTAACCAAATTAAAAAGAAATAAAAAATAAGGGATATTTAAAATCCCTAAACTGTACCTGTTGCTGCAACTGCTGGCGTAGCAACTGTCAATTGGTTGTTTACCTTCTTTACAGTTACCTTTGTGCCTTTCAAGTTTGCTTTGTAGTCTTTGTAGTTGGAAACAACTGCTG
>JACPMP010000042.1 GCA_016185915.1 Candidatus Woesearchaeota archaeon | reverse complement strand
TGTTCCTTTTCCTGATAATTTCCACGATTTTTGCGTTATTGAGTTTCATAGAAACCCAATATTTTTTATCGTCAGGAAATAGTTTTGGGATAGAACAGGACATCTCCTGCCGCAAACTATATAAACCATAAATTTAGTTCGTTTTTAATGAAAATCTCAGTCTCTTTATTGTCAGCTTATCTATATTGCTCCAGAAAGCTGTTTCTTGAGCAAGTTTTAATGCTTGCAGAACCGCCAAAAGGAAGTATTGTCATGGGTTCTATAAGGCATGAAACCTATGATAATATAAATAAAAGGGAAGAAGAAATGGTTACTTCCATTACTAAAAAAGAAGCTCTGGAGAATGTACAGGAATTTTACAAAAAAGAATACCTAAAAATTTTAAGAAAAACAATAGCCAACAACAAAAAAAGGCTGGAAGAAGTGAATATTAATATGTTGGAAGCCTACAAGAAGAGCTTTCCATTTGTCATAGAAGAATCCTCAATTAAAGCGACTAACATCTTTAATTTTATAGAAGCAAATAACGTCTTTGGAGAAGAACTCTGGCAGAAATTAACGCCAAAAATAATATCTGAGCTGAGAGTGGAGTCTGAAGAGCTTAAATTAAAAGGCATTATAGACCAAGTTCATGTTTACAGCAATGACTACGTGCCTTTTGAGCTAAAAACAGGAAGAACCCCTCAAGACGGAGTCTGGCCTTCCCACAGAATTCAAATTGCAGCTTATTCATTGCTCTTACAAGAAAAATTCAATAAGGAAATAAAAGAGGGCTTTGTTGTTTATCTTGATACAAAAGAAAAAAGGCATATTGTAATAAACACATTCATGAAAGAGGAGGTTAAGCAGATAGTTGATGAGGTAATAGCATTGCTTGAAAACAAAGAATTGCCAGATTTTTGCAATAATGAAAATAAATGCAGGAAATGCGGCTTAAGGCAGATCTGTTATAGTGAGGAAGAGGTTAATAACTTGTTGAAAGTTAAAATGATTATTAAATAACGATTTCACTCTTAAATGATAAAAAAAATAAATCTCTTGCGAAACATTTAAATATAACTTGCCTTACAATTATCTCGTATTAACTGCAGAGGAAATAAATATGCCAGAAGAAGATAAGAAATTCTCAAAGCAATTGATTGGAAAGACAGTTGTCAGCAAAACAGGCAAAAGGTTTGGGGAAGTAGGTGATATTATCTTTGAGACACGTTCTGGCGAATTAATCCATATGGTGCTTCACAATCCAACTTCTTATACAGAAAAATTAGAACTTGAGAAAGACAAGGAAGGGCATATTTTGATACCATTCAGCGCAGTTATCGCTATTGGCGACTTTATGGTTGTAGCTGAAGAGGATATAATTTAATATGAAGGATTGGAAAATAATTTGGTTTTCCTTACCAAGTTTGATTTCTACTATTGCTCTGTTATTTTTATTTATGGGATTCTTCTATGCTCCTGAAGGTGGAGGATTAGTTGTAGTAGCTTTATTTCTTCTTATGACTATATTGCAAACTTTATTTTTTGTTATAGCTTGGTTTTGGCTTAGAAAGACAGAAAATAAAGTTTTTAAGAAAAAATTGCTATTGTTTCTTTTAATTTTGATATTTTATAACATATTTTTGATATATTGGATGATAAAAACCTAAAAAACATACAAATAACTTTTTAAACAATACTTTATTCTCTAATCTTGATTATGAATCCAGAAAATGCCCTTTGGACTGAGAAGTATAGGCCATCAGATTTCTCTGAAATAAAAGGCCAAAAAGAAATTGTAAAGAGGGTTAAGGCATTTGTTGAGCAGCAAAACTTGCCTCATTTGATGTTTAGCGGGCCGGCAGGTGTTGGAAAATCAACATTAGCAATAATAGCGGCAAAAAAATTGTTTGGGAATCAATGGCGTCATAATTTTCTTGAATTCAATGCAAGTGATACAAGAGGAATAGATACTATAAGAATTAATGTGAAAGACTTTGCAAGAACAAAATCTATTGGGGATGTCCCTTTTAAAATAATTTTTTTGGATGAGGCAGACGCCTTAACAAGAGAAGCACAACAAGCATTAAGAAGGACTATGGAGAATTACACACAAACTTGCAGATTTATTTTAAGTTGCAATTATAGCTCCAAGATTATCGAGCCAATCCAAAGCAGATGCGTAATTTTTCGATTCAAGCAATTGGACAAAAAAGATATAATCTCAATTATTGAAAAGGTTGCAGATGAAGAAAAATTAAATATAGATGAAAAAGCAAAAGAGGCATTATATGAAATTTCTGAAGGCGATTGCAGACGGCTTGAAAATATTTTGCAAAGCTCAGCTGCGATAACAAATCACGTTACAGAGGATGTTATACATTCAATGGCATCAATCGCAAAGCCAAAAGAGATAAGGGAAGTTTTGGAATTGGCTCTAAGCAATAAATTCATTGAAGCAAGAAACAAATTGTTGGATTTAATGCTAAATTATGGCTTAGCTGGCATTGACATTATAAAGCAAATTCAAAAAGAAATCTTAGAGCTGAATGTTGACAACAAATCAAAAATGATTTTAATAGAAAAATGCGGCGAAATAGAGTTCAGAATGACAGAGGGCTCTGACGAGTTTGTGCAGTTAGAGGCATTGTTGAGCCAGTTTGCTTTGGTTGGAAATAATTAAGAAATTTACTTTTGTAAATCCCGCAGGTCTTTTTCTTGCTAAATTTCTGCTACGCCGTTTTAACTCAGGCAATATGTCATTTTTGAGCTAAAAAGAGAAAAATTTAAATATTAAAGTCTATACCCTGTCTATACAATGCAGACACAAAAATTATCGGTAAAAGAGCAAATTGTAAAAACTGTTGTAAAATCAGGCAATGGGGGAGCTGTTTGGGTTCCAAAGGACTGGCTAGGACAAGAAGTTGTAGTTATACTTCCAGAAAAACCAAAACTTGAGCTGAAAGAAAAGATAATCCATTTGCTTGAACCATACTTAAAGGATGTAGTATCTGTTGGAATTTATGGCTCATATGCAAGGAATGAACAAAAAAAAGACTCTGATGTAGATGTTTTAGTCATCACAAAAGACAAAAATATAAAATTGAGCTTTAAAGAAGATAAACTAGATATTATATCATTCCCAATTGATAAGCTCAAAAAGGCAATTGAGAAATATCCAACCATTTATTATCAGGTGGTACAAGAGGCAGAGCCATTAATCAATGCTTATATTTTAGAAGAATTAAAAAATGTAAAAATCAATAAAGAAAGTTTTAGGGCTTATTTAAAGGAAACGAAAGAGCACCTAAAAAGCAACAAAGAACTTTTGGAATTAGATAAGATTGACAACACTTATGTTAAATCTTATTCTGTATTGTATTCATCAATGTTAAGGTTAAGGGGGTTATTAATAATAAAAAGTATTTTGAAGCAGGATAAATTTTCAAACAAAAAATTCAAAAATTGGCTTATGAGCAAAGATTTAAACCTTAAGGAATTTGAAGATTCCTATAAAGCTTATAGATTGATTAGAGATAATATAGATACTAAAGGTTTAAGAATAAAGATAAACGTTGCAGAGAAAGTATTAAACATTTTGGAAAAAGAGTTAAATTTGTTAGAGGCACAAATTCATGGTAAATAGAAAAAAGAGACTTCAGAAAGGAGTTAAATCTATTGAAAAACAAATTAAGCTCCATGAAGAAAAGCTGAGAAAATCAGAAAAAGAAGATAATATAGAGCTTGCTGAATACTACAGAAAAGAGATTGCTGCAAAGAAAAAAGATAAAGAAGAGAAACAAAGAATTCTTAATAAAGGTGGTTAGTAAGTAAGAATATTTAAACTCATAGAACCCCTTAGGCACATTTGCTCAGTTAGAGGCATTGTTGAGCCAGTTTGCTTTGGTTGGAAATAATTAGTAAAAAGTGTTGTTTAAAATTATTTTTTAAAATTTTACTAAGTCTATATATCCCCACTAGGTATACTTATGCCGGTAGCACTAACATCAGCCAAGTGCTTAACTAAAACCTTTTTTTCATTATTGTCTAACACGTTATAACTAAGAGTGATTTCTAGATTCTTTTCAAGTTCTGTCCTAGTTTGGGCTAGCTCAGCAGTGCAAGTTAGAGTCCTCTTGTTATTGATTAATGTGACCACTCCAATAGCGCTTCTCTCAGTTCCAACAAGATCTAAGCCGCCACATTTAATGTTCGTTATAATTGGGTCTGAGGGGGGTACATGTTTAACTTCGACCTTAACCTTGTTTTCAACAGGTCTTCTTTGGCTTGGAATCCTTGGGCATGCTGCATCAATACCACCTCCACTTGATGGATTTGTATCGACATTGTCTCTAAAAATTTCCACATTTCCACTAAGTGATATATCAAAACTAAAAGATAGTTTATTCTGACCAATTACACTTTGCCTAAAGTTAGTTACTTGTACAGGAGCTGATGAGCTGTATATTGTCCTGCTTCCAGTGGGTTTGCATATACTATTATCTCTTACGTTTATCATATCCCTCAATATGCATAACTTTCCAACAGCTTTTGTTTGGTATGCATAACATACATTTGCTCTGAATGTAAATTCTGTATTGCCACTAAATTGTTTAGCCTTAAAAAAGGCATTATTTCCTTTTGGAAATGTTACATATATAGTCTCACCTTCTATTGTACTGCCTTCAGCATCCCTTCTTCTCCCATTTAAGCCGATATTATCATCAGGGTTTTGGTTTAATACTCTCGCAACCTCCTGTATGTTAAAATCTGCAGGGTCAAATCCTATTAAGTCAACTTTAATTTGACTACTAAGTATGTTAAACTCTCCTTCGTTCTTTAAACTTACAATTGCATTAAAATCAAATGTATCGCTGTCTGTTACTTCTGGTGGTGGATTGTCCTTAAGAAAATTTATTGTTACCCCAGCTGTTCCGCCAATAAAAGGCGTTCTTGGAGCGCTTCCAGCAGCTGCTCCGCTCTGCTTGCAGGCAGAGACTAAAAGAATTAAGCTGATGAACAATGCAATAACATAATACCTCTTATTCATTTTGACTCTTTAATATGAAAAAACTCAAATTTAAGATTTTGAATTTTTTCCTCGTGTTTTACATCTGAAAAGTTTTTCAACTTTTGGCTGAAAAACTTTTATTATTAATTATTTTAATGTTGGTATATAAAGTTTTTGGTTGGTTTTGGGATAAACTGCCAAATTAACTATTATGGAAGGCCTGGTTGTGGTTGTTGACTACTTACTTCACTACTGCCTTCTTTCTTTATCTGTATCTTTTTTTCTGCTGTGTTTCTGTAAGCATAAATAAGCTTTATTGTCAATGGTGTTATGAACGCTGTTTTGCTGTCCTTATACTCTTCTTTTGGAAATTCACAAATTATAAAACCCTCTCCATTTATCAATCTGATATATCCAGTTATATCTTTTTCCCTTTTATCTACAAAAGGACTA
The DNA here is from genome assembly GCA_016185915.1 of Candidatus Woesearchaeota archaeon. Taxonomy (GTDB): domain Archaea; phylum Nanobdellota; class Nanobdellia; order Woesearchaeales; family GW2011-AR4. The sequence continues at coordinate 6,784 of JACPMP010000042.1, read as the reverse complement.
CATTTTATTTGCCTGCTGCCTACTTTAACTTCATCAATCCATACCTTATCTATGTCTTCTCTAGTCACCTTATTTTTTTGCTCACCAAATGGGTCACATTTGTCTTTCAAGTTATCTCTTTTAAGTACATCTCCGCCGCCAACATTTTTTATTGTTATTTTGAATTGTGTTTTTGTTGCAAATGCCTCTTCGTTTATTGCTGTAACAGCAATCGGAGCGCCTTGATTTGATAAAGAGATGTCTTGAACTTCACAAACCTTTTTTTCTTTGACTGTTGTATATGGATTTGGATCTATGCAAACAGGAGGCCCTGCAATAGTCTCATAGACATAGCAAGCTGTGGCCAACAAAATAGGCTCATATTTCTCAACGTTTAGATTACTATAGCTTACTTTTCCTTTGAATGTTACGAGGTCTAAGCCGCCATTTGGATTTATTGTACTTTTTCCTTCCAAAGCTTTTGAATAAATATCAGCACTAAGCTTATCATCAGAACCTTGTGTTTCAAAATTAATTATTTTTGAGTCATAACCGCTTAGATAGACTCTGCCTACATTTCCTTGCCCAGGTTGGGGATATGCCCCCTTATTTCTTAACTCAAGAACTACATCAAATTCATTCTTATCAGTTTGCTCAGCATAAATCTTGTCAGGCGGAGCATTTGGCAAGAAGCTCATTGTGATACCCTCACTTCCTGTCCTTATCTCTTCCAATGACTTCTTTACGTCCTTTTTTCCTTTGCATCCTGAAACTAGGATTAATAATGTAAACAATAAAAAAATGAAAAAAACTTTTTGTAGAAAAATTTTTTTCGCTTGTTTAATCCTCATTCTCTTAATCATGTTTATCACTTTGCAATTAAAACTTAAAGTTTAGATATATAAAGCTTCTTATCTCGCGGTTTTTTGTATTAAATAATTCGCTGGTATTGATTGAGTGTAGCCATAGCTCATTTCTATTTTTAGCGGTGAGAGATATGAGTCTTGTCCGCCATTAATCCCCCCTTTCAAAGTGCACCTTATTAAATCTTTTTTATCTTTAAGCTTTACATATCCTTGTTTTTCTTTATTTTCTTTTTTTTCCTTTGGCTCGCAATCCAACTCCTCTGGTTCTTTTTCTCCTGGCAGATATGCCTTAACATAGATTGTATTGAGTTTATCATGATTTATTTTTGGCTGAGTGCAAAAATCTTTAAATGCATCATTTTTAATTACTATTCCTGAACCTCTGTTTTCTATGTAAATCAAAAATTGAGGAACTATTTTTCCGTATCCCTGGGGGTTTTGCTGTGATTCTTGGCTTGGAAGCATTTGAACTTCTATTTTAGAAATTGTTACAGGAGCCCCTTGTCCATTGCTAAAGCTTAAGTCTTGTAGGTTGCATACTTTTTTGCCTGGTCTTAGATTGCTAGGATCTGTATCCATACAAAATGTTGCATCTAAAATTGTCTGATAAGGATAACATAATGTTGCAATAACTGTTGAGCTATGAAATTCACTTTGAGGGTCAACTTTGCCTGCTACAATGTTGTAATTTACAATCTCTTCCCCGCCTTTAGAGTTTATTTTGCTTCTTCCTTCCAAGCCAAATGTTGCAGTATTTTCTATATTTTTGTCATTTGATTCTTTATACAAGTTAACCTTTCCTGTTGTCAATAATTTTAGCTGTTTATTATAGTCATTTTCTATTCCAAGAGATAGAAATGCCTTATCCTTATCAACATCATAAGCTCCAATATTTTTCACCTTTATTACAACAGGAAAATTGTCACCCTCAAAGATTCTTTGTGGAGGACTATTTTTAAGGAACTCTAAAGTTAAACCGTTAAAGCCAACTCTTACATCAATGTCTTGAGTTTTTTTACTTCCGGATTGAGCACTACACCCAATAATAAATAAAATCAAAATAAAAATTATTAATTTCAGTTTTTTTCTCATCTTGGCTTTAAAAAAATATGGATGTATTGATTTATGGTACGATTCGAGCCTCAACAGTTTTTATAGCATATTTATTTTCATTAATGTACGCTTTTATCTCATATACATTAATATTTTTAGCTCCTTGAACATAAAATTGATTATCATCGAAACAGTTATAAGTCCCACTCCCTCTTGTTTTTTCACAAATAGGAGTTGGGGGTAATTCATTATTAAAACTATCATAATTGTATCTAACTACACTATACTTTGCCACTTCAGAACTTCCAGGATCACTCCAAGTGATTGTTACACGTTTATTATTATTGTAATAGTTGGCTGATGCTGTAAAATCAAGAGATACAATTTCTGGTGATGTTGATGACGTTTGTCCTTGCACATCACTTTCACTTGGTGAAGCATCAACCATCCCTTCTCCTTCTCTTGCAATTCCACTTAAAGTACCTCGGTCTATGATTTCTATTCCTTTAACAGTTTTCATGGCATTTAGAACTTTTTCAACATATCCTACGTCCCCATTAACAGCACCACTATCAGGACAACCCCATCCATTATAGCCGCGCAATGCAGCTTCTATTCCTGTATAATCTGAATATCTTTTATTTGGAGGTATATTTGATTTACAAGTGCTACATGCTATTCTTATGCCTGAGAATTTGGCACATCCACCTTTGAATGTTTCGAATTTATTTTTTAGGATTGCTATTCCTACTTTTACATTGCAATCATAATCTTTTATTGATTTTCCATTACAATATCGTAGTTCAAGATTATTTACCACATTTTTATTTTTTCCTTGGTAGTTAATCTGCATAATACCGTAGCTTGAACCGCTGGTTACTAAGTAACTGAAATCACATTCTTTTAAATCAGATGATGAACATCTTACTCCTTTTATTTTTTGATATGTTCCATCAGACTTTCTCTCAGACTGTTTCTCTTGACAACAATGCTTAAATCCAGGACTCTCAACAGAAGCTATTGCACCAATTAGCTCTGGACTAAATCCATCAAACCATAAATCTTGGCCAGGTTTAAACTCTAAAACTGTCTTAGCAAGTTGGTCTGGTAATGTGGATTTTGCCTCAACCGGAAGTTGCTCAACATTAACAGTCACAGAATTCTCAACTACATAGTTATATCTTGCTCTAACTCTGAAATATCTTGTTGTTATTGGAGTATTGCCAAGAACAGATTGTGTTGGCTCAAACCTGCAAACAAAGCTTCTGTGCTTGTCTATATCTTTGTTCAAATCTTTAAACTTGAGACTACCTACGTCAAGTGCGTATCCTTTATACTTTTCATTACTATTGCCTTCGCCTTCATCTATTTTAAATAAGAAATCACACTCTTTAATGCACCTATCTGCTACTTCGTCACATTCCGCATTACAAGTATCACTTTCTTTTTTATCTTTATAACTGGTGACGCAAACCTCTTTGCAAGGATTTGAAACTTGCAAAGTACATGTATTTCCACATTTATTGGCATCATAGCTTTTAAAAGGCATACTGCATGGACATAACAATTGTTCATTTGGGTCTTTAGAATTACATTTATCTAAATTTGCTTCTGGACCTAATGTAATTCCCGGAGGTGTCAGTAAAATAAGCTCTGTTATATTCTTTATTTTTCCATCCCATTTTGTAATGATTCTTTTATCCTTGTCTTGAATTTCTTTCCTGTTGGTCAATGTGATTCCTACTGCTGGCTTTACAGCATAGCCCTCACTTACAGTAACTAAAGGGCCTGCACCAATTCCTATCTCAACAGGTCCGTTTGTAGAAACTGATGCAGGATTTTTATCTTTAATTCCAAATTGAGTAAGATGGTCTATGTCCTCTCTTGCATTTGCCCTGAATCTTTCTTTATCTATAAAATAAGTTTTCAGATATGCATCTGTGCCAAAGTTGTATTCTGCTGAGAATGTGATTGTATTTGCACCAGGCTGAATAGCATCTTTATCTTTTGGTTGTTTCGGCAAAAATGTGCATTCCGTATCAACTTCTTCTAATGTAAATATTGGAAATCTTATATCTGGAATAATTTTGTTTGCAGTAATTTTTCGATTATCCTTCCACCTATAACAACTGAAATTTATAATAACAGCATCCTTATAGGTTTTGCTTCTTATGGAACCCCATACTGTAATAGGCTCATCAGTATAAAACCTAGGGTCAGCAGCCCTTATATTGCCGAAGTAAACTCCTAAGCTTTCGTATCTGTTTTTCTCAACGCTACCCCTATACAAGCCAGCTGTTGCTATGTCAAGTTGGCCTTCTATAATATCTTTTAATTTGTCCTTGAATTGCGTGTAAAAATCCTTGTAGTCTGCGCCTCGCTTGGCTTCAAATGGTATGCTTGTAGCCTCAACCCCAAGTGTTTGAATTGTAAATATCAAAAATATTCCTAAAACAAAGAAAAGAGAGACTAAAGCATAAGTACTGTTTGCTCTAGCGTAGCAATAGAACAAAACAAACAATACAATTATGGGAATAAACCTAAATACATCAACACCGGAATTCCATAATAATCCATATCCATAGAAATCTGCTATAAGCATTGCTGGAATTAATAGATGCCAAAATGCTGGATTTTCCTTTTCTTGTCTAGCAACATAGCCGAACCCAAAAGCTAAGATATAGATTACATGCAAAAGAGCCCTTATATTTTTAATCCATCCAATGTTAATCCAAAAAAAAGAGAAAACCAATATCATAAAGAGGTAGGTGGGGTAATCCGCTAACTCTGCATCATCTTTCCACTTGTCTCTAAAAAATATCGCTAGAGCGAAAGTAAGTATTACTATACCTAAAAAAATGTAATTTAGATATGACACATTAAATACCCTACCTAAACCTAGGATGTTGTAGTAGTTGGTAATTTGGTTTATGATTATAAAAAGGAATAAAGTAGCAACAAATTTTTTGAGGTGTTTTGTTGCCAGATTAAGGAACATACTAAGAACTAACGCATAAACAACAAGTGCTGACGTAATAACCGCAGCCCAGTTTGTAGACAAAATTCCTGACAAATCCAGCTTAAATCCAGCGTAAGGCGGACCAATATACCTGCCTATATCAAAAACAGCTATATTCGTAAATGGAATATTAATAGTAGAAGGCAGTAAATCTATTCCCCACAATATAAAGGCTAAAGCGATAAATATAGCAGCGCTGTCTTTGTTTTTAATTCCAGACCTAAACCCAAAAAAAATAAGCAATACGAACGATAAAAATAGAAGAGCTTGCAAAATAAAAAGAATTGTTACTTTTAGATAACCTTTTGCCCACAAGAAAAATGTTCCAAATGCAACAATAGTAATAAACCATACCCAAAAAGTATTACTTTTGGCTGTGTTGACTATGGTATTGGTAGCGGATCTTAAAAATGCGTCTTCTGCTCGATCATAGCTTTGGCCTAATTGAGCTACTGTGCCTGAAACTCTGCCACCAAGTGATTCTCGACGTCTTCTTTCTTCTTCTAATCTTCTACTTTCTGCTTCAGCTCTTTCTCTTTCTCTTACTTGTTTTGCTCTTTCTTCTCCTTCTCTAGTTGCAGCTTCTGCTTCTAATGCTTGCCTTTGTAATCTTGCTATCGCATCTTGGTCTTGTTCTCTTTGAGCTCTTGCTATCGCTGCCACCCTTTCAGTCTCTTCTCTTTGTCTTCTTTGGTCTGGAGTTTCTCTTGCTCTAGCCAATTAATATCACCATTTTCGCTATTTTAATTATCATTTTTAAATAACAACGTCTAAAGAATTCTTCTCAAGCCACCTCTTGTTTTTATTGAGTTGATAATACATAATTGATATTAACTTAAACATTGCTCCTCGCAATGTGAACGAGTTGTTTATAATAAATTGCGAGCTATTGAGCGAGCATATTGTTTGCGAAGCGTATTGAATTATTTTAACAATGTTTAATTTGTTGATTTTCCTATTGATGCGAAATTAATGCTGTCATTGATTATGTCCAATCTTTCTCAAGGCATTAAACGCTTTGAACATTAAATTTAATTTAACAATAACTTTTTAAAAAATAATCAAAAACTAAACAATCTCAACTCTCAACTCAACTACTTCCATATCTTCCAATGGTTCTAACCTTACAAAATTGTTGCCTTCTGAAATTTTATTGTCAATATTTTTTGTAAATAATGCTTTCTCAGTTTCTATTGATTCTATATGTCCATTTATATCGAGCTTTGCCCTCTTTTGCTTTTTGTCATCAACAAACTTAACTGACAATTGTATGTTTTTATCTCCATTTCTTATTTTTGCAAATAGGCTCTCATTTACCTCAAAGAAATACGTCTTTACCTTTGGCTCTTTAAACTCAAGCGATATTTTTATCTGCTCAACGCTGTAACTACCTTTATTTGTCTTAAATATAATATTGTTTTCACCTTCACTCAAAACACTTTTTGGTATGCTCTGCTTGTAAGCATTGTTGCAAACAGGAACTGTAGAAAACAATTTCTTATTGTTGATGAATATGTCCAAAGTTCCAAGCTCGTTCACGTTGCCGCAGTAAGGAATAAATTTAAGCATTGCTTTATCCATGCTTGAAAACTCTGAATCACTTAATGTGAATATATTAGTGCTTTCCTGCTTGCTTGTGTCTGTTATATCACCGATTATCTTAACATTTTCAAGGCTATACTCATTTGTTGTCCAAAATTTAGCGCCAACAGAAGAAACGCTGAATTCCAGGGAATTTTTTTTCCCAAGCAGATTTTTGCTTAGTTTTACAGGCTCTATTATGTCGCTTGTTAATTCACTTTCAAACATTACAACATCATTTAGTTTTATTGCCAATATTCCTTGCCTTTTTTTAGCTGTAAATGCC
>JACPMP010000041.1 GCA_016185915.1 Candidatus Woesearchaeota archaeon | reverse complement strand
TGCTGCCTATAGGTTTGATAAAATTAAAGAAAATATTTTTTATTTTATTGTTTTATTATTGGAAGATATGAAGTTAATGATAAAAATGTTAATTTATGAGATAAAACTGGATTATTGACGGATAGGGTTTCTATGGGGCTTTTCTATAAAAAGATTTATATATAAGTAACTCAATTAAAAGCCTGTAAAAAATGGTGCATTTAATGGACAAAGCCAACAAATTCTTTATTTCTATGACTTTATTCCTATTATTGCTAAATATAGCTTATGCTGCATCTTTTGATGCCAAAGTCACGCCTATAAAAGACAAGATTGTAGTAGATGAGATTGCAGAATTTAACATAGCTATTCAAAATAATCTTTATACGGCTGAGGAATTCACAATAAAAAAAGCGGGCTATCCCTTTTGGGATATGTATACAAAGCCATTGCAAAACCCAATCACTTTAAAAGTTCCTGCTCAAAGCGAGTCATCAATAAACCTTTCTGTTCGCCCGTTGTATATTACATCAGTTGACACCTACACTTTGGAGGTGGGCATTGTACTTGAGCGTATGGGCCAAGAGCAAAAAGTGCCAGTTACTATTGGAATAAAATCAACAGAGCCATTAATAGGCGGATATATACCTACTGTTTTGGCAAGCACAAGCATTTCCCCTGAAAAATTGACCCGAGAGAGCAAGTTACAATAAAAATTATTCTGGACAATCAAAATCCAATAAACTACACAAATTTAACAATTAAAATCGAAAGTAACCTTATCAAGGATGAATTGCATGCGCCTCTTGGACCAAAAGAAGGCAGAACTATTGAAGTTACAAAAAAATTAGACGATATGACTCCGCCTCAAGAAGATAGACTGGTATTGGCGATATTCAAGGAAGACAGGATGATAGTCAATCCTATAGTGAAAGAATTTGAGGTTAAGGAATATGTAACCCAAGAAGCTCTTCCTAAAGAGCAGTCTTTTTTAAAAATAAGAAAGGGGATTAAGGTTGCCTCAAACAATCCTGCTTACAAAGGCATAATAAAAATTGAAACTATTCCAGTTAAGAGTTTGCTATTAACAACATCTCCTAGAGCCGAAACATTAAAAGAGAATGGCAAGCACTATTTGGTCTGGCAGTTTGAGCTTAACAACGACAAGACAATGACTGTTTATACAACTGAAAACTACAGGCCAATTGTGGTTATCACTGTACTAGCTGTTGTTGCAGTAATTCTTTACTTCTTGTTTAGAAGCCCGATTGTAGTGAGGAAAGGCATAGCAAATGTAGGAATGAGCGAAGGCGGTCTTTCAGAAGCAAAAGTTGTTGTCAGAGTAAAGAACAGGAGCGCAAAGCAGATAGCCAATATTGAAGTTATGGATAATGTTCCGCATATAGCCCATGTTGAAAAAGAGCTTTCAATTGGCTCGATGCAGCCTCATGCTGTTTTACAGCACCCTAAAAAAGGAGTTATGATAAAATGGACAGTAGAGTCCCTCGAACCAGGTGATGAAAGAGTCTTATCGTACAAGATGAAGTCAAGGCTTGCAATTTTGGGCGAGTTTAATTTACCGGCTGCAACTGCGAGAACAAAAGTCGGTAATAAGGTCATTATAAGCAATTCTAATAGAACAAGCGTTGGCGGATAATGGTTTTGATATTTTTAATTTGAAGCATTTTGAGTTTATCTTTAATAATTTTGTTTATAAATTCAATCCGTCACTTCGCGACATAAGTTACACTCGGCAAAAATTGTCTGCCACTAATTTTTGCCTCGCATTTATTCAATGAACACCTCGATAAATGCGAAGCATTTTCGATGAATTGGCGAGGCGAGCTTCAATGGCAGAAAAAGCGAGCCGAGCACTAAATTATGCCGAAGGCAGATTGAAAATTAATGATAATTTTACATCATTTTTACACAAATATTTATAAACCAAAAACAACTATCTATTTTTATTCCCCACGTAGCTCAATCTGGTGGAGCGCTCGGCTGTAGAGAAATCGTTTATCTAACAACGCATTTGCAAAGGATGAAGATAAAACAGCATAGCTCCCGGGAGGTTGCTGGTTCAAAACAACTAAAATGTTGTTGAAATTCCGGCCGTGGGGATTTGGGTTGGCAGTTATTGCTAACCCTTCATTTTTCTCAAACCATAATTTTTTATTCTTCAGAACAAGTTATATAATAGTTTAGAAGATAAATGAAGAAAAACTAGTTATCAATTGTTTGGAGTATAAAATTTTTATCATTATGCTCTTTTATAAGTTTATTTACCTTAAAAAATCATTTGATTTAAATTTTTTAAGTTCTCTGATAAAAGTTTTCTTTCTGTAATGAGCAATAGCATGCTATAGTCCTTATTTATTATGACATTATCAAGTTTGCTCAGATATTTTTTCTTTGGAAATGATAAATCAATAAATTGTTTCCAATTATCGCTAAAACTAATATCCTTTTTACTCAAATTTAAAAAAACACCTACATTTTTACCATCTCTTACAAAGTCATCTATAGTAAAAACTCTAAACTAATTCTTATAACAGACATAATTTGACTATGAGGTAGTTGCTTCAGCTTAATTTATTCTCGAATTATAAAATATCCTCAATAAGCAAAAATCGGAATATTTATATACCAAAGGTGTATACTCATACACCAAAGGTGTATAAATGCTAACAAAGAATGAAAAAAGGGTTTTAAGGCTGCTTCTTACAGCTTTTGATAAGCAGTATTCTATTAACAATGTAGCTAAAGAATGCAATTTATTTCCAAATGGAGCTTATAAAATATTAAAGAAATTTGAGGAGGAGGGGATTTTAAAGGCAAAACATATTGCTAATATTAAATCCTACAGCATAAATTTTGATGACGAAAAAACAGATAATATACTGGAGTTGGCTTTAATGCCAAAGCTGGAAGGCAGAATAAAATACAGGCTGGAAGATCTTAAAGGCCTGAAAGGGATAACAAAATCATGCATATTATTCGGCTCTTATATCGATTTAAAAAAAGAGCCGCATGACTTGGATATACTGTTTGTTATAGATAGAAATAATTTTAAACAGTACAAGAAAAAACTGGCTGATATCAAAGACACAGTGCCTGCTAAAATCCATGATGTTTTACAGACAGAAGAAGATTTCAAAAGTAATATAGAAAATAAAGATAAAGTTATTTTACAAATTTTAAGAACCGGCATAATATTCTGGGGCATAAAAACAATAATTAAGGTGATAAAAAATTTCTATCAAAGAGAAAATAAGCCAATAGAAACTATAAAGGTAAAAAATTAATTTTTATTTTAGATGGGTAAATAAATAGAGTATCAAATTGTCATAATAGTGGCAGAAATTAAGTGCAAAGAATGTGGTAAACCAATTCCAGGTGTTAGTCCTAATGATAAGTACGTTCAGTGCCCTCATTGTGGAGCTGTGTTTTCTAACGATTAAAAACAAAAGTGGTATGATTACTGCTTTATTAAATATGTCAATATATGCAGAATAAACTATGTCTTTATCTACAAGTTTTATTATATAAGTTGATTTATTAGTATTAATTTGGCCGTGGGGATATTTTTACAAAAACTCGTCCAAACCTTTTTGTAAAACTTTAGAGTCAGGAGATTGCTTATCTTTAACTTCCTCTTTGTCGTCAAACATCGGAATGCCGTAAACCCCATCATATCCGGGCTTAAAAGGAATTTTCTGGAACCTGTTTCTTATTATATTGTTTGCAATTCTTTCAGTTGTTATTTTTTGAAGTTCTTTTTCATCTGCATCCAAAACAACTGCAAACTCATTTCCAAACTTATTTATCAACTTGTGATATTCTTCCCAAACTTGTTTTGAGCTTACAGCATGCCCTGTTGTTCCGGCAATAACTTCAGAAAGTGGAATTAAATTTTTGAATGGAACAGCATTTTTAGGAACAAAGCCCTCTTCTCTGTCAGCTAATTCTTCAACTCTTTCTGCAACTCCAACTGTTAATTTGCTTTTGCAAACAGGACAAATATCCCTCAACTTTAATGCCTCTTTAGGCGACAAAACAACATCGCAATTCCTATGCCCTGTGTAGTGGTATTTTCCTTCATGAGGCCACATCTCAATTGTCTCGACAAAATTTTTTCTTTTCCTTATTGCCTGCAATAAATCATTATAACTCCAATCAATGTCAAACACATTGCACTCTCTGCCGAGTCGCCAAGGCCAAAAAGAATGAGCATCGGAACTGCTTAATAGAGTATATTTATCGAGTTGAGAAAGACGCCAGTTCATTGATGGATCAGAACTTAAACCTGTCTCTATTGCATAAATGTGCTTTGATTGCTCTTTAAAACATTCTTCAACTGAATCAAAGCCGGACATACTACCAAATATTCCATACCAAGGCGTCCAAGCATGTGCCGGTATAATTTCAATGCCTTCATCAATCTCCTTCATCATTTCTACTAATTCAACACAGGAAAATCCAAAAATAGGCCTGCCGTCATAATCAAGCCTGCCTTTTTTCAGCAGTGCATTGTTTATCTGCTCGACAATTTCAAAATTTTTTGCGAGAAGCAAAGTATGAATCCTTCGCGATTTCCCATCTTGGGTGTAGATGTTTGATATTTCTCCCTGCAAAACAAAATGAAAGCCG